>NZ_JBSGTR010000025.1:0-61240 GCF_053607505.1 Rhodococcus sp. NPDC055112 | reverse complement strand
GATTTCGACTGCGGGGCCTTGCCTCTCAGCTGACGGTGAGCGTGGACACGCTCACGCAGAAAGCGAAGCGACGCCTGCGATGCCCGCGACCACCGCAACAACCGCCGACACCAAGGTCGCCCCTGCCGCGACCATGGTGAGATCCTCTGCTGTCGATCCCATGTGATCACTCCTTCTCGACCGTGAAGCCTTGCTTCGCTGTGACGCCACCTCGGCGCTCCTGTATTTGTAGCCGAGCAAAAGCATCATCACCAAGCCCTGAACACCCTGGGGCGCAATGCATTACAAGAAAGAAACCTGCCAGTAGGGTTTCGTAACCCAGCGTTACACATCGGCAACACCACGGGCGGCCGATGTCAGTCCAGTGGCTCGAACTCACCCAGCTTCCAGGTCTGGTCGAACCACGGCTCGAGTGGACCGTACAGACGGAACAGGGGAAACCAGGACTTGCCCGGGAGCGTCTCGACCCAGTTGGACTCCCTACCCTCCGGCGCGGTGGGGCCGAAGAACAGGTCGTGCGAGCCGTCGTCGTTGGCGACCAGTTGGCCGGAGTTGCTCGCCACGGCGGGCCAGATCGTCGACGGGACCTGGATCAGCGATCGGGTCTGCGTGTCGTAGACGTCGACGGACCAGAAGTTCTTCGCCGGCGGGTTCGGGTCCACGTGCAGCCGGTAGCTGCGGCCGCCGTCGAGGACCGCGCCTCGCGCGTCGTGCACCGTGTAGGCGTAGGCCGAGCCGGCGCCGACCCTCGCGCGCGCCATCGCCGGGGTGATGACCGTGGCGATGTAGTGGAACTGTGTGCGGGCGTCGAGGAGTCGCGCGCCGTCCCGGAGGAACTCATGACTGCCACCGACGAATGCGTTGTTCCACGACCCGTACAGCGAGGCCTGTGGATCCCGCGGCGCATAGGACAGCGCCCGCGCCATTCCGGCACCGATGCGTGCCGCCTTGTCGAGGATGCCGCGCATCCGTTCGTCCGGCTCGAAAGGTCGGCCCTTGACGATCCCGATCGCGGCGAGTTGACCGGCTCGTTCCGGATCGAGCGCCTCGGCCGGCTCCTCCTGGACGATCTCATCGAGCTCGAAGAAGAACGACAGGTCGTTCGCGTGCACCGTGTTGCAGCTCTCCTCGACCCAGTTGATCCACTCGTTGGGGCGCGGGGAATCCGCCTCGCTCAGCGGATAGATGCGCGTCTTCCTCATGTCCGTGACACCGCCGAGCGCGCGCAGGACCACCCAGTTCGTGAAGGTCGGGCTGCGGAGGACGAAGTAGCCGTCCGGCACCTCACCCTCATATCCGGGCGGAAGGAAGAGGTAATTGCCGCCCAGACCGTGATCGGGCCCCGGGATGCCCATGTCGGTGACGTAGCGGAACCAGAAGTCGTCGACGACGCACATCGAGTTGGGTGGTGCCTCGACAATCGTCGGACCCCAGGCCTGTAGGTCGAGGAAGGTCGTGCCGTAGGTGGTTTCGGTGTTCGGGGTCAGGCCGATCATGCGCGAGTTCGCCCGCGGGTCCGTGTAGCCGATGGTGCGGGGGGAGTCGATGCCGAACGTGCGCAGGCCGCGTCGGAGCGCAGCCAGTGATGCGCCGGGCACGCAGTTGAGGAACACGTCGATCCCGCGGATCAGGTCCAGCGCGTCGTAGATCGTCGACACCGACTCGGGCAGCGGGACCCCGTCGAAGAAATTCAGCCGCCCGAACGGGGTGTCGATGACGTCCGGCGAGGAGATGGACTCGATCGCCGCGAGCAGCTCAGCCGATGTGGACGCGGAACCGGAATTGCCAATTGTCATTGCACAGCACCTCCAACGAGAACGCGGATGTCGTGCTGCCACGCTATGAACCTGCACCGACTCGCCGCCTCATGCGATCGGGGTGAAGCTGACCAGGCCTGTGGGCGCTTGCAGCTCGGCAGCCCCACGCGGGCAAAAAAGAACCCCGGTCAGGGTTCCCATTTCTGGGGCCTGACCGGGGCCTTTGTGGAGCTGCCGGGAATCGAACCCGGGTCCTCCGCCGAATCGCTAGGGCTTCTCCGTGTGCAGTTCGCTAAGCCTCTACTCGGATCTCCCGGTCTCGCGAACAAGCCGTGATGACGATCCCAGTCACTGTTTGATGTCCCGAACGACTCCGTGACCGAGCCGACCGGTAAAGCCCTCTAGCTGATGCCAGTACCCGACCCGAGGGCGAGATCGGACTGACAGACACGCTTCGCTACTTAGGCAGCGAGAGCGTAGTCGCGCTGATTGGAATCGGCGCTTATAGGTTTGCAGCGACGCTTACGGTGGTCTCTTGCCTGCACCGACACGCTTCCCCTAACTCAACGTACAAAGTCGAAACCGTTCAGCCCCGTACGTACCCAGCACTGTGCTGGGACCACATACTGTAACGCCCCTGCGCCGCGAAATCATCCCATTAAATTCTGCGGCGTTTCATCTGGACGTCTGTCCAAAATGAACTACCCTTCTCAGCAAAATCAGTTAGCGGATTGATCGGGGAAGTCGAAGCCACATGACACATCAACCAGGGCGTTCACGCCGCCGATGGGTAAACGCACTGGCCGCCACGCTGGCACTGGTCCTGGCCGGCGGTGGGATCGCGGCATCGCAGCCCTCGTCCGACCCGATCGGCCCCGGCGATGATCCCGTCTTCGGACTGGCCAACGGCTGCTACGCCCTCAAGTCGGAGCAGAGCGGGAAGTTCGTCCGCCGCGCCGACGGCGGCTACCGCGCCGACGCCGACACGGTCGGCGGCGCCGAGGCGTTCCGCACGCATGCCGCGCAGCTGGGCCGGTTCATGTTCTACGGCAAGGGCGGCGACATGCTCGCCCACGACGGCAAGCGTGCGGTGGTCTCGACCCGCGACGCGCTGCCGACCACCGACTGGACGCTGACGCACACCGACGGCACCTACGCGGTCACCGCGACGGCCAATGGCAACCAGCTCACGGCCGCCAACGGGAACATGGAGCTCACCGACCCCGGAGCCAACCCGGCGGGCGGGCGTTTCGTCCTCACCCCGGCGGACGGCTGCGCGACGTTCCCCGACTCCGAGGTGAACGCGACCGGTAAGCCGCTCTCCGGCACCGGACCGAACGGCGAGGTACGTGGGTTCATCGACGCGCACGTCCACCTCGACGCCAACCTGTTCATCGGCGGCCAGGTGCACTGCGGCACCCCCTTCGATCCGCAGGGCATCACCGTGGCGCTGAAGGATTGCGCGGACCACGGCACCGACGGCATGCCTGCACTGCTCGAGAACATCCTCTCGCACGGCACCCCGGTCGCCGAGCACGACACCACCGGCTGGCCGACCTTCAAGGACTGGCCGAGCCACGACTCGCTGACCCACGAGCAGACCTACTACAGGTGGGTCGAGCGCGCCTGGCGCGGCGGACTGCGCGTCTTCACCAACCTGCTGGTGAACAACCGGGTGCTCTGCGACGTCTATCCGCTCAAGAACCGCTCCTGCAACGACATGGACACCATCCGTGCGCAGGCCGAGCAGGTCCGGCAGATGCAGGACTACATCGACGCCCAGTACGGCGGCCCCGGTCGCGGCTGGTTCCGGATCGTCAGGTCTCCTGAAGAGGTCCGCAAGGTGGCGAGCGAGGGCAAGCTCGCGGTGACCATCGGCATCGAGACCTCCGAGCTGTTCGGATGCTCCATCCGCAACGACGTGCCCCAGTGCAACGAGGCCGACATCGACCGCGGCCTCGACGAGGTCTACGCGATGGGTGTGCGGCAGATGGTCGTCACGCACAAGTTCGACAACGCCTTCGGCGGCGTCCGGTTCGATCCGGGCATCCAGGGCATCGCCGTCAACGCAGGCAACTTCCTCGGCACCGGCAAGTTCTGGCAGGCCGAGCCATGCACCACCCCCGAGCACGACAACCCGCTGCTCTCCGTCGGCGACGGCCCGGCCGAAGTACTCTCGGCGCTGCCGCCGGGTGTGACCACCCCGGTCTATCCGTCCGGACCGCTCTGCAACACCCGCGGACTGACGAAGCTCGGCGAGCACATGATCCGCGGCATGATGGATCGCGGCATGATCGTCGATCTCGACCACATGAGCGTCAAGACCGCGGAGGACACGCTGCGGATCCTCGAAAAGGCCAAGTACTCCGGCGTGGTCTCCACGCACAGCTGGACCGACCCGCTGAATTACAAGCGGATCTACGCGCTCGGTGGCTTCGTCGCCGCCTACGCCTCGGGCCTCAACTCCGACCCGAAGAAGGACAGCTTCGTCTCCGCCTGGCGCAAGGCCCGCGCGGATCGCAGCGAGGACTACTACTACGGCTTCGGCTACGGCGCGGACACCAACGGCTTCGGCCCGCAGGCGCAGCCGCGTGAGGACGCCGACACCAACCCGCTGCAGTATCCGTACAAGACCTTCGACGGCGGCACGACGATGGATCGCCAGCGCACCGGCGAACGCGTCTTCGACGTCAACAAGGACGGCGTCGCGCAGTACGGGCTGATCCCCGACTGGATCGCGGACATGCGGATCGCGGCAGGGAACGACGGCGACAAGATGATCGAGGACATGAGCCGCGGCGCCGAGGCCTACCTGCAGATGTGGGAGCGCGTCGCGAAGTAGCTCATTGCGGTCTCGATAGGTCATTCCTCCGGCTGCGACGGGCCGACCCGCCTAGAATCGGGTCAGCCCGTCGCTGCGGGAGGAGACATCGATGGCCGACCGGATGACGGTTCGCGCGGGCAACGCCCCACCCGCCTCGCGTCCCGAACAGCTGCGCAACGTGGTCTTGATCGGGTGCAGCGGCGCGGGCAAGACCACCCTGGCCGAGTCGCTCGCGCTCGCCGCCGGGGCCATCGGCCGCGCCGGCCGGATCCCGGACGGCAACACGGTCTCCGACTATGAGGAAATCGAGCACCAACAGCAGCGATCGGTCCAGCTAGCGGTCCTGCCGCTGGAGTGGAACGGCTGCAAGGTCAATCTCCTCGACCCGCCTGGCCACCCCGACTTCGGCGCCGAGTTGCGGGCCGGTCTGCACGCCGCCGACGCCGCTGTCTTCGTGGTCTCGGCCACCGACCCGGTGACGACCCCCACCCGCGCGCTGTGGCGCGAATGTGCCGCGGCAGGCATTCCCCGCGCCATCGTGGTGGCCAAGCTCGACGTGGCCCGCAGCGGCTTCGACGAGATCCTCACCGCCTGTCACGACGCGTTCGGACTCGGCACCGACACGCTGCGGCCGGTCTACCTCCCGGTCTTCGCGGACGGCAGGCCCTGCGGGTCGCTCGGCCTGCTCACCGGGCGCAGCTACGGCGAACCCGGCCCCTGCCCCGAGGCCGACGCGGCGCGCGAGAGCCTCGTCGAGGCCATCTCCGGCCAGGACGACGGCCTGATGGAGCGCTACCTCGCGGGGGAACCCCTCGACGAGGAGGCGCTGACCGACGGCCTGCGCAGGGAGATCGTCGACTGTGCCCTGCACCCCGCGCTCGCCGCCACCGACTACGGCGTCGGCGCGGCGGAACTGCTCGACCTCATCACCGGTGCGTTCCCGGATCCCACCCATCGGCGTGGACCCGCGCCCGCGGCCGACCCGGACGCTCCGCTCGCCGCACAGGTCATCCGGATCACCGGCGACGCCTATGTCGGCCGCATCAGCCTCGTCCGCGTCTTCTCCGGGACGCTGCTCCCCGACACCCACGTCCACGTCGCGGGCGCGGCAGCCACCTCGGTCGCGAGCACCGACGAGAAGGTCACCACCCTCACCGGCCCGTTCGGCAAACTGCAGCGGCCGGTGCCCGAGGCGGTCGCGGGCGACATCGTCTGCCTACCCAAGCTCACCGCGCACATCGGCGACACCATCGGCGACACCGACGAGCCCGCCCCGCTGGAGGCATGGGCGCTGCCGGTGCCGCTGCTGCCGATCGGCGTCGAAGCACACAGCAAGACCGACGAGGACAAGCTCTCCCAGGCGCTGACCCGACTGACCGCCGAGGACCCGGCCCTGCGGCTGGAGCAGAACCCGGACACCCACCAACTGGTCCTGTGGTGCACCGGCGACGCGCACGCCGAGGTGGCGCTCGACCGGTTACGCAACCGGCACGGCGTCCACGTGGACACCGTGCCGTACCAGGTCGCACTGCGGGAGACGTTCGGCGGCAACGCATCCGGGCACGGGCGGCTGGTCAAGCAGTCCGGCGGCCACGGCCAGTACGCGATCTGCGACCTCGAGGTCGAACCGCTACCGACCGGATCGGGATTCGAGTTCCGCGAACACGTGGTTGGCGGCGCGGTGCCGAAGGGGTTCATCCCGTCGGTCGAGAAGGGCGTGCGCGCCCAGCTGGAGAAGGGCGTGGCGACCGGTCACCCGCTCGTGGACGTGCGGGTGACCCTCGTCGACGGGAAGGCGCACTCGGTGGACTCCTCCGACGCCGCCTTCCAGACCGCCGCGAGCCTCGCCCTCCGCGACGCCGCGGGACACACCTCGATCCGACTGCTCGAACCTGTCGCCGCCGTCGCCGTGACGCTCCCCGACGACTACCTCGGCGCCGTTCTCAGTGACCTGTCGGCCCGGCGTGGCCGGGTCCTCGGGACCGAGGTGAAGGGTCCCGGACTGTCGCTGCTACGCGCCGAGGTGCCCGAGATCGAGCTCGCTCGCTACCCGGTCGAGCTCAACTCGCTCGTGCACGGCAACGCCGAGTTCTCCCGCTGCCACCTTCGCTACGAGCTGATGCCCGACGCGCTGGCCGCCCAGGTCGCCCGCTAGCGGCTCATGCCCTTCACACGACGCCCGAGCTCGCGGGTGACCTCCCGCTCGGCCGTCCGTCGCGCGAGGTCCTGACGCTTGTCGTAGTCCTGCTTGCCCTTGGCGAGGGCGAGCTCCACCTTGACCTTGCCGTCGGAGAAGTACATCGAGAGCGGGACCAGCGTCTGGTTCCCCTCCCTGGTCTTGCCGACCAGGTGCTCGATCTCCCGCTTGTGCAGCAACAGCTTCCTGGTCCGCCGCGGCGAGTGGTTGGTCCAGCTGCCCTGGGTGTACTCGGGAATGTGCAGCCCGCGCAGCCACACCTCGCCGTCGTCGACGGTGGCGAAGGCGTCGACGAGCGACGCCTTGCCCTCACGCAGGCTCTTCACCTCGGTGCCGACCAGCGCCACGCCCGCCTCGTAGACGTCGATGATCGAATAGTTGTGTCGCGCCTTGCGGTTGGTCGCGATGACCTTGCGGCCCTTTTCCTTCACGTTCGGGCCCCTTCAGTCCGCGCAGTGATCGAGTTCTGTCCCCAGGATATGCCCGGGGCGCAACCGATTACTCACGGACATAGAGCCGCAGCGTGATGTAGGCGGTGATCGCCGCCATGCCGACACCGGTGAGCACCAGGAACGGCGACACCAGCAGCACGTCACTGTTCGAGATCCGGGCGACGATGTTCGCGTCGTAGACGTCGGTGAGCACGTCGTCGATGAACAGGTTCTTCGCGGTGAACAATCCGGCGATCGCCAGCACGGCACCGATCAACGCGGCGACGACGGCCTCCAACAGGAACGGGAGCTGGGTGTACCAGCGGGTCGCGCCGACGAGCCGCATGATCCCGACCTCGGCGCGGCGGGTGAATGCCGCGATCTGCACCATGTTCGCGATCAGCAGGATCGAGGCGATCGCCTGCACGATGGCGATCGCGAAGGCCGCGTTGCGGATTCCGTTCAGCACGCTGAACAACCGCTCGACCAGGTCGCGCTGGTTGAGCACGCTCTGCACGCCCGGCCGGGCACCGAACGAATCGTTGATCACGCCGAATCGCTCCGGGTCGCTGAGCTTGATCTTGAACGAGGCGGGCAGCGAGTCCTCGCTCACCATCGACGCGAGCTCGGGCTGATCCTTGAACACCCGCTCCTTGGCGTCCGCCACCGCGTCCGCCCGGTTGAGGTACTGCACGGACACCACCGACGGGGTGCTCTCGAGATCGCTGCGCAGGGTCGAGCAGATGTCCTGGCGGCAGTCGGGGTCGGAGATCGACACATCGTCGGTGAGGAAGATCTGCACCTCGACCCGATCGAGGAAGATCTGCTGCGTCTTGCCCGCCATCTGGACGACGAGCAGTCCGCCGCCGAACAGGGCGAGCGAGATCGCGGTCGTCAGGATCATCGCGACGGTCATCGTGATGTTGCGGCGCAGGCCGGTGAAAACCTCGCTGAAGATGAAGCTGGCGCGCATCGGAAAGTCTTGTCCTTCGTATGTCGGGGTGAACGGCGAGGGGTCGGGGGTACCTAACGCCCCACGCCGTAGACACCGCGGGCCTCGTCGCGCACCACGCGTCCGAGGTCGAGTTCGACCACCCGGCGCCGCATCGAGTCGACGATGTGGTGGTCGTGGGTGGCCATCAGCACGGTGGTTCCGGTGCGGTTGATCCGTTCGAGCAGCAGCATGATGTCGCCGGTGGTGTCGGGGTCGAGGTTGCCGGTGGGCTCGTCGGCGAGCAGCACCAGCGGCCGGTTCACGAACGCCCGCGCGATGGCGACGCGCTGCTGCTCACCGCCGGAGAGCTCGGTGGGCAGTCGGTCCGCCTTGCCGGACAGACCGACCAGCTCCAGCACCTCAGGAACGGTGCGATCGATCACGTTGCGCGGCTTGCCGATCACCTCGAGGGCGAAGGCAACGTTCTCGGTCACGGTCTTCTGCTGCAGCAGCCGGAAGTCCTGGAAGACGCAGCCGATGCTCTGCCGCAGCTTCGGTACCCGGCGCGCGGACAGCCTGTTCACGTGGAAGTCCCCGACCCTGATGTCGCCCGAGGTGGGGGTGTCCTCCTTGAGCAGCAGCCGCATGAAGGTGGACTTCCCAGACCCGGACGGGCCGATCAGGAAGACGAACTCGCCCTTGTCCACCGAGACACTCACCTTGTCCAGTGCAGGCCTCGACGAGGTCTTGTAGGACTTGGACACATTCTCCACGCTGATCACGGAGAGCCAGTTTAGCCGTTATCCGACGGTGACCTTGGGTTTCGACGGACGCGCAGGTCCAGGCCCTACGGGGTGGGTGTGGGTGGTGTGGTCGGCGTCTCCTGCGTGGCCGTCACGACCCCCTCCGGCAGCTCCACCCCGGACGGGACGGGCAGCCACGGCGGCAGCACGACGGCGGGCTGCGGGGTGGTCGTGACCGGCTCCTGCGCCGTGGTCGTCGGCGTCGCACTGGTGGTGGTGCTGCTGCTCGGCGGCGGGGTCGAGGTGCTCGGCTCCGAGCGCTTCGACGGCGGCGACTGGTTCTCCGAGGGCACCGGCACCGCGGGGCCGGATTTCTCGGTATCGGTCGGTTCCGGGTTGAGGTATCCGTGCAGCATCGCCGTGGCGACGAACGCCACGGAGAGGGCGACCGTGGAGGTCCTGGCGCGGCCGAACAGTGTCTTCGGCACCGACCAGCGCCGCTCGTGCTTGTTGGCCGATTCCGTCTTCTTCGCGCGCTCGGCGGTCATCCGTTGTCCCCAATCTGATCGGCCGCCAGGTCAGGGCCGACCAGGATGCCCTCCCGGCGCAGCGCCTCCGCGACCCGCACCCGAAGCTCGCGTCCCACCTGGAACTGCTTGCCGGGCAGCGTGCGCGCGACCATTCGGATGTTGACGGTGTCCAGCTCGAGGCTCTCCACGCCCATCACCGACGGCTCGTCCAGGAGCAGCGGCTCGAGATCGAGATCCGCGAACGCGTCCCGGCCGACACCGCGCAGCACGTCGTTGACGTGGTTGATGTCCGCGGTGGCGGGAACAGGGACGTCGACCACGGCCCGCGCCCAGTCCTTGGACAGGTTGACGGCCTTGACGATCTGCCCGTTGGGCACCGTGATCACCTCGCCGTCGGAGGACCGCAGCCGCGTCACCCGCAGGGTCACGTCCTCGACCGTCCCGTAGGCGTCCTCCGACGATCCGGTGATGGCGATCCGGGCGACGTCACCGAAGCCGTACTGCCGCTCGGCGATGATGAAGAAGCCGGCCAGGATGTCCTGCACCACGCGCTGCGCACCAAAACCGAGCGCGGCGCCGAGCACGGTCGCGGGCGCGACCAGGCTCGCGACCGAGAAGCCGAGCCGCTGCAACACCTCGATGGTGACCAACGTGTAGACGATGATGATGAGCACCCAGGTGATCACCTGGGCCAGGGCGTGCCGGTGCTTGGTCGCCTCCGACCGGACCAGCGCGTCGCCCTGGTGGTAGTTCAGGTCGATCCGATCGGTGACCTTGTTCCCCAACCAGGAGAGGAACCGCCCGACCAGCAGCCCGCCGATGACATAGAGCACGATCTCCAGGCCACTGGACTTCAGCCAAACCTCGAATCCGGTATCCGGGACCAGCTTGAACGCCGAGAACACCAGCTAGACCTGCTCCGCGCTCATCCGCCAGCGGATGCCGGACTCGAGGAAGCCGTCGATGTCGCCGTCGAGCACCGCCGACGGGTTGTTGACCTCGTACTCGGTGCGCAGGTCCTTGACCATCTGGTACGGGTGCAGCACGTAGGAACGCATCTGGTTGCCCCAGGAGCTGCCACCGTCGCCCTTGAGGGCGTCCATCTCGGCCCGCTCCTCGCGGCGCTTGACCTCGAGCAGCTTGGCCTGCAGCACCCGCATGGCCGAGACCTTGTTCTGCAACTGCGACTTCTCGTTCTGACAGGTGACCACGATGCCGGTGGGGATGTGCGTCAGCCGCACCGCGGAGTCGGTGGTGTTGACGGACTGGCCGCCGGGGCCGGACGAGCGGTAGACGTCGACGCGGACGTCGTTCTCGTTGACCTCGATGTGGTCGGTCGTCTCGACCACCGGCAACACCTCGACCTCGGCGAAGGAGGTCTGCCTCCGGCCCTGGTTGTCGAACGGGCTGATCCGCACCAGGCGGTGGGTGCCCATCTCCACGGAGAGGGTTCCGTAGGTGTAGGGCGCCTTGACCGCGAAGGTCGCGCTCTTGATGCCGGCCTCTTCGGCGTAGGAGACGTCGTAGACCTCGACGCCGTAGCCGTGCTTCTCGGCCCAGCGGATGTACATGCGCATCAGCATCTCGGCCCAGTCGGCGGCGTCGATGCCACCGGCGCCGGACCGGATGTTGACCAGCGCGTCACGCTCGTCGTACTCACCCGAGAGCATCGTCTTGACTTCCATCGCCGCGATGTCCTCGCGCAACGACGCGCGCTCGGTATCGGCATCGGCGACTGCGTCGGCACCCTCGTCCTCGGCCAGCTCGTAGAGCACCGGCATGTCGTCGAGGCGTCCGCGCAGGCCCTCGACCCGGCGCAGCTCGGACTGCGCGTGGGAGAGCTGGCTGGTCACCTGCTGGGCGTGCTCCTGGTTGTTCCACAACTCCGGATCTGCCGCCTGGTGCTCGAGTTCGTCGATGCGCCGGCGCAGCTCCTCGACGTCCAGCACCCGCTCGACGGTGGTGAGGGTGGTGTTGAGCTCGGCCAGGTCTGCGGAAACGTCGGGATGCACAAGAATCAAGGTTACCGGTGCCCGCAGCGGATTGCCGCCACGGTCGCCCTCAGGTGACCACCGGCCAGCCCGGCGACGCGACGACCACGGGGCCGGGCCCGCCGTCGACGCGGAACTCCGCCGTCCGGATCACCGCGTTCCGCCTGAAGTCGAGCGCGTGGACCCGGACGGCCGGGCCGTCCACCTCGATCCGCAGGCCCTGGTTCTCGTTCCGGTCGACGGGCTCCTCACCACCACGGCCGTCCGGGCCGAATCCGGTCTGCACGGCGCCGGTGTTGACCGCGGCGAATCCGTCCGGATGCCCGCCCGGAGCGGTCCGCCTGGTCAGCCAGTCCTCGCGATAGAGGCTCCAATGGGTGTGTCCGCTCAGCAGCAGCACGTTGGGGAATCCAGCGAGCACGGCCAGCAGCTCGTCGAATTCCGCATAGTCACTGCTGTAGATCTTCGGGGCCTGGGTGAGCGGATCGGTGAACGTCCCCGACACCGTGCCCGGCAACGCGTGATGGCTCATCACCAGTACCGGCCGCTCGCGCGGGCACTCCTCGAGCGTGTCCCGCAGCCAGTCCAGCTGGGTGCGGCCGAGGATCACACAGTGCCCGCTCGCCTCGCTGCCGTCCGTGGTGCCGAGCCGGATCACGGGCACCCCGGCGACCTCGTGCGCGGAGAACAGCCCCGGCATCGCCGAGTACCGCAGGAACCGCTCGACCGACACCTCGCTCGAGTCACCGTTGTAGAACTCGTGGTTGCCGATCGTGTACAGCGCGTCCGGATGCTCGCTGCGGCGCAGCCGGTCGAACAGCTCCTCGTACTCGTGCTCGCGGCCGTTCGGGGTGAGATCTCCGTTGACGAGCAGCGCATCCGCCCGGCCGAACGCCGCGAGTCCGTCGAGCGCGCGGTCGAGGTCGGTGAGGTCGCCCTGGATGTCGGAGATCACGTCGAACCAGACTGCCGTCGACGGCTTCTGTCTCGGCTGGGCGGCCCGGCCCGGCGGGTGCGCGGTCATACCGACGAATTGTGCCGCGGCGAGGCCCGCGAGCGCGCCACCTCCGACGAGAACACTGCGCCGTGTCAGCATCACGATCCGATCGTCACAGTCGCGGCGAAACGGCCGCCCGACTCACGCTGAATGCGCGGTGAATCGCCGAGGAAGTCCGGACCCGGGTCGAGTACCGTCTTCGCCGTGACCGATCTCGAACTCGCACTGCGCATCGCCGATGAGGCCGACACCATCACCATGGCCCGCTTCGGCGCGCTCGATCTGAAGGTCGACGACAAGCCCGACCTGACCCCGGTCTCGGACGCGGACCTCGCGGTCGAGCGTGCGGTCCGGGCGGTACTGGCGGCGGAGCGTCCGGACGATGCGGTGCTCGGCGAGGAGTTCGGCGGCGACGCGACGTTCGAGGGCAGGCAGTGGGTGGTCGACCCGATCGACGGCACCAAGAACTTCGTCCGCGGGGTCCCGGTGTGGGCCACCCTGATCGCGCTGCTGCAGGACGGGGTTCCCGTGGTCGGCGTCATCAGCGCCCCCGCGCTGAAGCGGCGCTGGTGGGCGTCCGAGGGCGCGGGCGCCTTCGCCTCGTTCGACGGCGGCGAGCCCACCCCGATCTCGGTGTCCGCGGTGGACCGGTTGGAGTCGGCGAGCCTGAGCTTCGCGAGCCTGAGCGGCTGGCGTGACCGCGGGATCCGCGACCAGTTCATCGCGCTCACCGACGAGGTGTGGCGGGTCCGCGGCTACGGCGACTTCTACTCCTACTGCCTCCTGGCCGAGGGCGCGCTGGAGATCGCAGCCGAACCCGAGGTCTCGCTGTGGGACCTGGCGCCGCTGGACATCCTGGTCCGCGAGGCGGGCGGACGCTTCACCGCGCTCGACGGCAGCGCGGGCCCCCACGGCGGCAGCGCGGTGGCGAGCAACGGCCTGCTGCACGACGCGGTGCTGGAGCGGCTCCGACTGGGGCAGCCGAGTACTGCGTAGCGACTTGAAGGGTCAGTGAACAGCGCGGACCCATCGAATCCTGGGCGCAGCGGCGCTATGGTTCGACGATGCGTCATGCGATCTACGTGCCGCTCTTCGGCGCACTGGCTGACCCGCACGCGATCACCGATATTGCACAGGCCGCTGAGAATTCGGGCTGGGATGGGCTCTTTGTTTGGGATCATGTCCTGAGTCCCATTCCGGGAGAGTGGGAGATCGCGGATCCCTGGGTGGCCTTGGCCGCTGCGGCGGCGGTGACCAGCCGGATCAAGTTGGGGCCGATGGTGACACCACTGCCACGGCGGCGGGTGATCAAACTGGCACGAGAGACGGTGACCCTCGACCATCTGAGTCGTGGCCGACTGATCGTGGGATTGGGCGCAGGCAGCGATGCCGGGCGGGAGTACTCGGCCTTCGGTGACGTCGCCGATCCTCGTCAGCGTGGCCGAGCACTCGATGAAGGCGCCGAAGTTTTGGCGGCATTGTGGGCTGGCGAGACCGTCACCCACCGTGGGCTCCTGGTGGCCGAAGAGGTACAAATCCGCCCCCGGCCGGTCCAGCAGCCACGGATTCCACTGTGGTTCGGTACCGAGCGCACTTTTGGCCGCCCGATAGAGCGAGCCGCACGATACGACGGAATATTTCCACTCGAAATAGATGCTGCAGGGGTTGCGCGCATCGTGGAGAGAATCGAGACCGTGCATGGTTCGTCTGGGACATTCGATATCGCAGTGGTAGCTCGTCCTGGCGTCGACCTCGAGGCGCTCAGCCTTGCCGGCGCCACATGGGCGATGCACGCCTTTTGGCCAGGACATACGCCGGAACAAGTACTGCGAGTGATAGATCGAGGCACACCCTGCTGAACTCACCGGCGGAATCATCTTGTCGGCGGTCGGGCGTAGACTCGTACACATGTTCGATACCGGGGGGTTTCGAGGTGGGGTCGCGGGTGAGGGTGCCCGCGGCGACGAACCCGGTGTGGATTTCGAGGACGGTGCTGCGGCGTTGTCGGCGTTGCGGGAGTTCGGGCGGGCGGAGAACATCGCGGCGGCGCACAAGGTGCTGACCGCGGCGCGTTTCGCGCGTCGGCAGTTCGCCCACGAGGTGGATCTGTTCGGGGAGGAGTTCGCCTATCGGGCGGGGCGGTCCGCGGAGATGGAAACTGCGCTCGCTCTGGGTGTGAGTGCGGTCACGGCGGAACGGTTTGTGGCGGTGGGCAATGCGTTGGATCTGCGGTTGCCGCTGATCCGTGCGGTGTTCGTGTCGGGGCGGGTGGACTTTT
The DNA here is from genome assembly GCF_053607505.1 of Rhodococcus sp. NPDC055112. Taxonomy (NCBI): domain Bacteria; kingdom Bacillati; phylum Actinomycetota; class Actinomycetes; order Mycobacteriales; family Nocardiaceae; genus Rhodococcus; species Rhodococcus sp. NPDC055112. The sequence goes on along the minus strand of NZ_JBSGTR010000025.1, from coordinate 46,558 downwards.
CGCGGGTGTTCGCGATTGTCGAGGCGACCGCCGAGATCTCCGACGCGACCCTGGCCCTGATGGAGGGCCATCTTGCCGATGCCGCTTTGTATTTGACGCCGCGGAAGTTGACGGCGGAGGTGATGCGGGAGTTGATCCGCATCAACCCGGCGGAGGCGGAGGAACTGCGCAGGCGGCGGGAGCGGCACTCTCGGCGGGTGTCGGTGACCGCGGGCCTGCACGGCATGGCGCAGGTGTACGCGACACTGACCGCGGCGGAGGGTCGGACACTCGACAGTCTCATCCAGGAGATGGCGGGCACGGTGTGCCGGGAGGACCCGCGGACGGTCGACACTCTGCGGACCGATGCGTTCATGGCGCTGGTGCACGGCGAAAGCTATCTGCACTGCCAGTGCGGGCGCGAGGACTGCCGCACGGCGCACTTGCCCCGACCCGAACGGCCGAAGCCCGAGGTGCATATCCATATCGACCTCGACACCCTGCTGCGGTTGGCCGACAACCCCAGCCACCTCGAAGGTCACGGACCGATCGATCCGGAGCTGGCGCGGTTGCTGGCGGGTGATGCGACGTGGCAGGCGGTGATCGCCGATGCGCGGCGAATCCACGCCGAACGAAACACTGCTGTCGGTGACGAGGACGAGACCGACACCGGCGACGGCGGCGAGGTGGCTGAGAGGGAGTGCCATGAGCCCGCACACGACCCACGGGGTGGGCACGGTGACCCGGTGGACGCTGATCCGCCGGACCCTGCGAACGCCGATCCGATCCGAGAACCGAAGAGCGACATCGGTTTAGGAGACAGCTCTGTCCCGACTCCGGCGGCCGGATTTCCCACCCGCTATCGACTGCGTCGCAGGCCTTCCGGGCAGTTACCGCCTCGGCAAGACCCGTCGGCATCGGCTCCGCAGCAACCTGACGCGGCCCCGCGCGAGCCGCGGATCACCGACATCCTCGACGCGATCGCCGCCAACCCCGCCCTACTCGACGGCCAGTACCCCGACGGGCACGGCGGCCACGACCACCCGCCCCGCGGCGCCCTGACCTACCGACCCAGCAACGCCGTCCGCGCCGCCGTCTTCGACAAGTACGACACCTGCACCTTCCCCGGCTGCACCGTCAAGGCCCGCGACTGCCAGTTCGACCACATCGTCGAATTCGACCCCGACAACCCCCACGCAGGCGGCTGGACCGTCGAGAGCAACGGCGAACCCGCCTGCACCCGACACCACCAAGCCAAAACCGACCGCCTCTTCCGCGTCATCCGGCTCGAGGGCGACGTCATCGCCTGGGTCGGCGCGCACGGCACCATCGGCATCACCGTGCCGCTGCCGGTCGAACAACGACCCAGCAACCGCACCAAGAAACCCGCAACTAAGCCGACCGTGAAACCGACACCGGCACCACCGCCGCCCGAACCACCCGACCTCGGGATCTACGAACCGACCTGGTGGGAAACCCACATGCAACCCACAGACCTACCCCCGACACTCCCGGAGCTGGCCACCATCGCCGACCCCCGCCACCTCGCCCGATGCGCACAACTCCGCACCCACCACGCCGAACACCTGGCGATCCTCAGGGAACGCGACAAGTACCAACCCCCGCCGTTCTAGAACACCGCCGCGGTGATCAGCGCGAGCAGCGGGGTGATCCCCTGAACCACCGCCGGCCGCAGGTACTTTGCGCCCGTCGAGGCGAGGACCACCGCGGCACCGACGATGCTCACGCAGCAGAAGACGACGATGGCGTGCCCCGCCACTCCCCCGATGACCAGGCCGACCACGATGCCGATCGCCAGGAAGAGGTTGTAGAAACCCTGGTTGTAGGCCAACGGACGGGCGACATCCGCGTCCTGCTGGCTGGTCAGGCCGAAGCGTTTCCAGACCTCCGGGCGCGTCCACCACACGCTCTCCATGGCAAAGATCACGACGTGTAGCGCAGCAGCGAGACCAGCGAATATCTGGGCGATGACCGGCATGACAGAACGATGCCACACCGGCGCCTGCATCGCGCGCTAACACAGCACGACTGCCAGCACAAGGCCCGCCGGGAGGAGCCGAACAGCCGGAACACCGGCCTCGAGGCGGGCGGCACGCGGTCCCCCGCCACGAAGACTCGAGGCCATGAACGTCGTCTCCAGGCGCGCCTTCCTGATGGGGCTCGCCGCCACCCCGATCGCCCTTTCCGCCGGATGCGCCGTCAGTCCATCGAACCCAGCGCAGCCGAGCCCGGCACGGGCCTCCTCCCGGCCGCTGCCCATCCCGCCGCTCGCGACCGCGACGACCGACGCGGCGGGCACCCGGCACTTCACCCTCACGGCTGGGGCGGGCAGCTCGGAGATCCTGGCAGGCACGTCGACCGCGACGTGGGGGTTCAACGGTTCGATGCTGGGTCCGACCATCCGCGCCCGCCGCGGCGAGTCGGTCGCGTTCACCATCGACAACGGCCTGCCCGAGGCCACCACGGTGCACTGGCACGGGATGCACGTGCCCGCACGCTTCGACGGCGGACCGCACCAGACCATCGAGCCAGGCGCCCGCTGGGAGCCGGCCTGGACGGTGAACCAGCCGGGCGCCACCCTCTGGTATCACCCGCACCCGCACGGCTCAACCGAGAAGCACGTCTACCGCGGCCTGGCCGGAATGTTCCTTGTCGACGACGACGTCACCGACGCGGTCGACCTGCCCAAGACCTATGGGGTGGACGACATCCCGCTGATCATCCAGGACAAGCGCTTCACGGCCGACGGAACCCTCGACGAGTCCGACCCCACCGACATCGGGCTGCTGGGCGACACCATCGTCACCAACGGGATCGCGGGCGCCCACCTGCCGGTCAGCACCGAGAGGGTTCGGCTGCGGATCCTCAACGGCTCCTCGGGCCGGATGTACAACCTCGGCTTCGCCGACGATCGCGAGTTTCACCTGGTCGCGAGCGACGGCGGCCTGCTGGCGGCGCCGGTGCCGCTCACCCGGGTCCGGCTCAGCCCCGGCGAGCGGGCCGAGATCGTGGTGGCCGTGAGCGGCTCGAACGCGCTGCTGCGCGCGGTGCCCCACGAGGACAACGCCGGACTCGACCGCGGCGACGCGGCCGCGTTCGGGGTGCAGGACAGCTTCGACATCCTCGAGCTGCGCTCCAGCGAGAACCCGACCGGCTCACCCGCACTGCCCGCATCGCTGGCGACCATCGCACGGCTCGACCCCACCGGCGCGGCCGCAGAACGCAGCTTCGAGCTCCAGTGGTTCATGATCAACGGCGCGCAGATGGACATGAACCGCATCGACTTCTCCCCCACCGTCGGCACCACCGAGGTGTGGACGGTGCGCAACGTCGACGACTGGCCGCACAACTTCCACGTGCACGACGTGCAGTTCCAGATCATCGACATCGACGGCAGCCCGCCGCCCCCGGCGCTGGCCGGCTGGAAGGACACCGTCTACACGCCGCCGGGGGTCCGGTTCCGGCTGGCGCTGCGCTTCACCGAGTACTCCGACCCGACCTTTCCGTACATGTACCACTGCCATCTGCTGCTGCACGAGGATCAGGGCATGATGGGTCAGTTCCTCGTCCTCGAGCCCGGCCAGCGGCCCGCCCCGATGACGATGGACATGAACATGACGATGGAGACGCCTGCAGCTCCTGCGCCCGCGTCCGGCGGACACGGCGGAGGGCACGGCGGCTAGCGGTTGGGAGGCCCGATGGAACCGAGCGAGGTCGATTTCGCGCACACCGACGCGGCCGACCGGAAGAGGCGCAAGAAGGCCACCGAGCTGGCCCGGTTCGCGTGGGACCGGGCCATCAGCGGAGCCGAGCTCCTCGACCTGCCCGACGACCGGTTGCGCAAGCTCGCCAGGGCGGCGGGCGCGAATCCGCCGAGCACAAGGGAGACCTGGACCGTGGTCGCCGAACTCCTCGACCAGAAGTCGGCGTGGGCCGCGGCGAACCCCGACCACCCGCAGGCCACCCCCGCGCACGCCGACGAGAAGATCATGTGGGTCAAGCGGCCCATCCCGCCCTGGACCTAGCCTCTGCCAGGATTGAGCGATGTCGCGCACCTTCGAGGACCTGGTGACAGAGGCCGACTCGGTCTCGGTGGACGGCTGGGACTTCTCCTGGCTCGACGGGAGGGCGACCGAGCAGCGCCCCTCGTGGGGGTATGCCGCGGCGATGGGCGACCGGATGCAGCGCGCGTCCGCGGCCCTGGATATCCAGACCGGAGGCGGGGAGGTGCTCGCCGGGGTACCTGTACTTCCCCGCCTGGCGGTGGCGACCGAGTCCTGGCCACCGAACATCGCGAACGCCACGGCGCTGCTGCATCCCCTCGGCGTCGCTGTCGTCGCCGACGAGGACGAGCCGCCACTGCCGTTCGCCGACGGAGCATTCGATCTCGTGGTCAGCCGCCATCCGGTGACGGTGTGGTGGGAGGAGATCGCTCGCGTCCTGCGTCCCGGCGGAACCTACTTCTCCCAGCAGGTCGGCCCGCACAGCGTCTTCGAACTCGTCGAGTACTTCCTCGGGCGACAGCCGACCGAGGTGCGGCGCAGGCGCCACCCCGACGCCGCCAGGGCCGCGGCCGAGGAATCCGGGCTGGAGGTCGTCGACCTCCGATTCGAATCACTGCGCACCGAGTTCCACGACATCGGCGCGGTGATCTACTTCCTGCGCAAGGTGATCTGGATGGTCCCGGGTTTCACCGTCGACCGCTACCGCGCCGAGCTCAAGGTCCTGCACGACCGGATCCAGGCGGAGGGTCCGTTCCTCGCGCACACGACGCGCTTCCTCATCGAGGCCAGGAAGCCGGTCTGACATCGGGGCTGCACTCCCCGACCGGCCTGGCCCGCAGGATCTCCCGCGCACGCGACCGCGCGCTGTTGTACTCGAACCACGGCGCATCGTCGTCGACGTCCATCCCGATCAGCGCGCACGAGCGCGCGGGCTCGGGCAGCCGGTCGAGGGCGGGCACCGCATCGACGGACAGGCCGCGCAGGTATCCGACATCGATGTCCCCGGTGTCGGCGTACCGCTGCGCGTTCCGCTCCGCGATGTAGCCGTCCGGATCGAGCGCGGCGAACCCGAGCAGACCCACCACCGCCGACGCCAGCACCGCCCGCGGCAACCACCGCGCCGACGTCCGCACCCCGGCCACCATCAGCAACACGAAGACCGCACCCAGCCACAGTTCAGTCGCCATCACGCTCACACGCAGCCGGGTGAAGCCGAACTCGTTTTCGTACAGCGACATCCGGTGTGCCGCCGACGCGACGATCACGAGGGTGAGGACGCAGAGCGCGCCCAAGAGCACGCGGGCGAACAACCGGTCCCCCGCCTCCTGCCGATTCACCTTCCTGACGGCGGCGGCGATGACCGCCAGGGTGAGAACGGTGACCGCGGCGAGCTGCCAGAAGCCCTGCCGCGCGTAGTCGGCGTAGGTCAGATTGTCCGTGTCCTGCACATGGTCGTCCCCACCGAACAGCACCCGCACCTGCACCGCGACGAAGACGGCGAACAGCAGGTCCAGCAGCGCCAGCGGCACCGCCCACTCCCACAGCGCAACCGGGCGCCCGGGTCGGGGCGCCAGGGCATCGAAACGCGGGGTCCGCCGCCGCAGGTAGGCCGCCGCGAGGGCCGTACCCATGACGAGGAAACCGAGAATCAGGCGGCCGACCGGATTCGTCATCCGAACGTCGGGGACCACGGCGCCGAACAACTCGGCGAACTGCGGGTCCGCGCTGACGAAGAGGGAACCGAACACCAGGACCAGCGCGACACTGATCGCCGTCACGACGAGCACCCGCCCCGGTTTCAGGCCCCGCCCGGTCCGGAACCTGGCTCGGCCACGCCGCACCCAGCCGGTCACCCGCACGGGGGTGAGCCAGACCGCGGTCGACGCCAGCGCGAGGCCCGTCCACGTCCAGCCACCGACCACCGCGACCGATCCGACGACCCAGCTCGCCACCACGCACAGCGTGATCAGCCACTCGGCGCCGCGCACCGCTGCCACCGCGAGCAGGGCGAGGGCACCGAGCACCGCGCCGACCTGCAGCCTCGTCGGACGCGGACGTGCGGTCGCGAACGCCGTCGCCGCCACCGCCGCTCCGGTCAGGAGATAGGCGATGCTCACGACCGTCACCTGCAGGGTGAAGGTGGCGATGGCGCCTGCACCCAGCGCGGTGGCCAGGGTCACGCGCGGGGCCACCGACGTCCGATCGCCCCGCCACATCCCGCGCGGCCATTTCCATGGGTGTAGCGCCTGTACGGCCCCGGGTCGGGCCGCCGTCGTCGCCAGGTCCATCGTCTCTGCGCTCATCTGGTCCTCCTGATCCGCGCCCACCCGGCACGCGGGCAGGCGTCATCACGGGACCGGCCGGGAAGGCCGGACCCCCAAGGGAATTCGCTTGTCTGTGGCTAGCTCTGCGGAATCGATACCCGGATGCAGCAGCCTGGACCCGTGTCGAGCACCTCGATGCGGCCGTTGTGCAGCTCGACCGCCCAGCGAGCGATCGCGAGCCCGAGGCCGGTCCCGCCGTCCTGCGCGCCGCCGCGGGTGAAGCGCTCGAACACCCGGGACCGGTCGGCCACGGGGATGCCGGGGCCGTCGTCGTGCACGTCGAGGATCAGCTGGCCCGAGTCCTGGTCGACCCGGACCCGCACCCGCACGGGCGCATCCGGCGAACCGTGCCGCGCCGCGTTTTCGATGAGGTTGGCGATCACCTGATGGAGTCGGGCCGTGTCCGCGACGGCGCGCAGCCCCGCAGGCGTCACCTCCACCCGGGCAGGCAATGGACCGCTTGGGCCCGCGGCCTGTCGGATCACCTCGTCCAGGAAGGGCTCGATCTCGAAGGTGCTGCGCTGCAACGGCACCGCGCCACCCTCCAGCCTCGAGAGATCCAGCAGGTCCGCCACCAGGCTGCCCAGCCGTTCGGTCTGTGCGAGCGCCGACCGCATCGTCTGCTGATCGGGCGTCTCGACGCCGTCGACCACGTTCTCCAGCACCGCCTGCAGAGCCGCGATAGGAGTGCGCAGCTCGTGCGAGACGTTGCCGATCAGCTCGCGGCGGTACCGGTCGTCGGCCTCGAGGTCCTCTGCCATCTGGTTGAACGCCGTCGCCAGCTGACCGATCTCGTCCCGCGACGTCGAACGCACCCGGCGTGAGTAGTCCCCGGTCGCCATCGCACGCGCCGCTGCGGTCATCTCCCGCAGCGGCGAGGTCATCCCGTGCGCGAGCACCTGGGTCACCGCGAGCGCAGCGAGAAGGGCCGCGAGCAAGGCGAACCGGAACTGCCACTGGGCGGTGATCCAGAAGGTCAGCGAGGCGAGGAACAACGAGGCGACGACCAGCAAACCGGTCTTGGCCTTGAACGAACGCAACGGGTCAAGCGGCCGGGGCCAGTTCACCTCGGCACCTCCAGCGCGTAACCGACCCCGTGCACGGTGCGGATCATGTCGCCGCCCAGCTTGCGGCGCAACGCCTTCACGTGGCTGTCGACGGTGCGGCTACTGGCCGACTCGCCCCAGCCCCAGACCTGTTCGAGCAGCGTTTCGCGGGCGATCGCCGCGCGCGGACGCAGGGCCAGGTGCACCAGCAGGTCGAACTCGGTTCGGGTCAGGTGAACCTCCTCGGCCCCGAGCCGGACCCGCCGAGCCGTGAGATCGATCGTCACCGCGCCGACGGCGAGGATCTCGGGCTGCTCCGGCACGGCACGCTCGGAACGGCGCAGCAGCGCGGCAACCCGAGCGACCAGGATCCGCATGCTGAACGGCTTGCTCAGGTAGTCGTCCGCGCCAACCCCGAGCCCGATCACCATGTCCGTCTCGTCGGCGCGGGCGGTCAGCATCAGCACCGGAACCGGCCGGGTGGCCTGGATGCGCCTGCACACCTCGAGCCCGTCGAAACCCGGCAGCATGACGTCCAGCACGACCGCGTCCGGGACGAAACTCGCGCACGCCGTCACCGCGCCCGGCCCGTCCGCGGCCGTCTCGACCTCGTACCCCTCCGCGCGCAACCGCGCGGCGATCGACTCGGAGATCGTGCGTTCGTCGTCGACGACGAGCACTCTTCGCTGGGTCATGCACCGACTGTATGGGCCGTGTGTGGGGATGCCCGGCAGGAGTTGTGAAGGTTGTGTGCAGGTTTCAAAGGTGCGGCTCAGCCGCGTTTGTGCGAGTAGACCGCCAGCCGGACCCGGTTGTCACAACCGGTCTTGTCCATCAGGTTGGCGATGTGCGTCTTCACGGTCGTCACCCCGAGATGCAGCCGGTCGGCGATCTCCTGGTTGCTCAGCCCCTCACCGACGAGGACCAGCACCTCCTGCTCGCGCGCCGTCAGCGCGGCACCCACGTCCCCGTCCCGCTGCGGACCGGAGTCGAGCGCGCGGTCGACCAGGCGGCGCAGCAGCGCGGGCGAGAACAGCATGTCGCCGTCGACGATGCGGTGGATCGCGCTCAACAGATCGGTCGGCGCGGTGTCCTTGACCAGGAATCCCGCCGCCCCCGCCGCCAGCGCGGGATAGAGGTGATCGTCGTCGTCGAAGGTGGTCAGCACCAACACCTTCGCCTGCGGCCGTGACCCGAGGATCTGGCGGGTCGCCTCGATGCCGTCCAGTCCCGGCATCCGCAGGTCCATCAGGATCAGGTCCGGCGACAACTCGGCGGCCAACCGGACCGCCTCGACCCCGTTCGACGCCTCGCCGACAACCTCGAGGTCCTCGGTCGACTCGCACAGCATCCGCAGCCCGGCGCGGACCAGGCGCTGGTCGTCGACGATCAGCAATCGGATCACCGCTCCCCCTCCCCAGCCGTGACGGCGACGCCCGGGAGCCAGGCATCGACCTCCCACCCCCGCTCGGTGGGTCCTACGTCGAGGGTGCCGCCGACGAGTTCGACCCGCTCGCCCATGCCGATGATCCCGTGCCCGGCCGGATTCGGGGCGCCGGCGCCATGGCCGGAATCGGTCACACGGACGGCGATGCCCGCGCTGCGGCGTGCCACCGTCACCGCGACCGCCCCGCCGGGATCCACGTGCTTCATGACATTGGTCAGCGATTCCTGCACCACCCGCAGCAAGGTGAGCCTGCCGATCGCGTCCAGCCCGCCGAGGTCCGGGTCCACCTCCGAGGAGACCGTGAACCCCGCCGCCCGGGTGCGCTCGATCGCGGCCTCGATCTCCGTTGGCACCGCGTCGGACTCCACCAGCGCGACCTCGCCCAGCGCCGGATCCCGCAACGCCACCAACAGCCTGCGGATGTCGGCGAGCGCATCGGAGGCCGTCTCGTGCACGTCGTCGAGCACCGCGTGAACCCGCGGATCCGCATCCGCGAGCACGTGCCGCGCGACCCCGATCCGCAGCACGATCGATGCCATGTGGTGGGCGACGAGGTCGTGCAGTTCCCTCGCCAGCGCACTGCGTTCGGCGGTCCTCGCGTGGAGTTCGGCTTCGGCTCTGCGCGATTCGGCCGCCGCGGCCTGCGCCCGGTAGGTCACCGCAAGGTCCCGTTGCGCACGCAGGTACAGCCCGAGCAACAGCGGTAGACCCACATACGCCACCGTCGAGACCGCGGTCGCGGGGCGCCAGAAGTCCGTATGGCCGTCGGCCAAGATCCCGGCGAGCACCGCCCCGGTCCAGCAGGCGGTCGCCGTGACCACCTGCCAGGTCCGATGCGTGCGCATCGCGACCTCGGCCAGCGACACCGCGCCCAGATACGGGACCAGCTCGGACAGCCCCCACGCGTCCGCGGCGAACAGCGGAACCGCCAGCCCGGACAACACGACCGAGACGGGCAGCGGCCACCGGTCGCCCACGACGAAGGCAGCGGCCGCGGCCACGGACAACACCCAGTAGCCGGCCGGCACCTGGTACTCGCCGGGGAAGTCGCTCGCGAGCAGCATCAGCGGCACCAGGACAAGGGGCGCACAGCGCACCAACGGGCGCAGGTCGCGATGCGGTCGGATCTCGATCACCACCCAACGGTAGGTGAGCCGAGCGACGGAATCCTCCTACCTGGGGAGGAGTCCGTACACGCGTCGCGCGTTCGCCTCGAACAGGGCGGACCGATCGGTGGCCTCGAATTGCGCCGCCGCCGCTTGGTACCCGTCATAGAGCCGGTCGAACTCGCCGTACATGCGGTCCACCGGGAAGTTGCTCGCGAACATCGTGCGCCGCGGACCGAAGACCTCCAGGCACCGAAACACCCACGGTCGCTGGACCGCCCCGTCCAGGGTGTGCAGCGCCATGCCGAGACCCGAGATCTTGCACTGCACGTTCGCGTGCGCACCGAGCAGGCCGAGCGCGGCCGACCACTCATCGAAATCCGCTGCGGCGATGGGCCACCCGGCGTGCTCGAGGACCACGACCAGATCCTCGTGGCCGCGCAGCGCCTCGGACCAGCCCGGCATGGATCGAGGATGCGCGACGAGGTCGAACACCAGCGAGTGCCGCCGCAGGTAGTCGAGCAGCGGCACGGTCACCTCGGAGTCGGGGCGGAGCCCGCGCAGCACCCGGATCCCGCGGAAGAGCGGGCTGCGTCGTTGCGCGTCGAGGTCCGCCCGGATCGACGGCCAGCCGGCGGCGGGGTCGACGGTGCCGATCGCCGCGGCGGGCCAACCCTCCGCGCGGGCGAGTTCCCCGATCCACTCCAGTTCGTCGATGTGCGTGCCTGCTCGGCTGACGGCGGAGACGTGCACGACCGCGCGCACGCGGTAGCCCGCGGAGTCGGCGAGATAGTCCGCCGAGGTGTAGTCGTGCGCCAATCGGCTCAAGTCGCCGAGCGTCGAAGGCCTCGCGCCCTCGCGCTCCTGCATCAGCGGATACCAGGGCCTGCTCGACGGCAGCCAGTGATGCACGTGCGGATCGATGATCGCGGTGGCCGAGTTGTCCGCCATGTCCCCCAGCCTGGCTGCGGAAGTGTCGACGATCAAGCGCGCTCACCGCATAGCGGGAGGCCAGGCGAGTGACCGTGATCACTCTGACGAAATTCTCGACTTCCTATCTTACTCCGGAGTAAGATAACGGGTGTCCACGACCGAACACCGAGAAACTGGTGATCATGAGTAAGCAAGACAGCGTTGTGAGAGCTAACGGCGCCAAGCGTGAGCCCCGCGACACCTCCGCCGTAGGCCTGAACCCGGTGAAGCGGGACGCGATGGGAGCAGCCATGCGGGTGCTCACCAAGATCACCGGCTCGGAGCTCGCCGAGAAGTACAACCTCCGCCAGACCATCGACCGGGTCACCTACGAGGGCACCAAGACCGGCTTCAAGACGCTGGGAGCGGCGACCAGGACGTTCACGAAGGTCTCGGGCGGCGGCCAGCCGAAGCGCCTGCCCACGGCCGAGACCAAGAACGCCGACTACTTCGACCTCACCCCGAACGACGAGCAGAAGATGATCGTCGAGACGGTCCGCGATTTCGCGGGCGAGATCCTGCGCCCCGCCGCGCACGACGCCGATGCCGCCGCCGCGTCGCCCGCCGACCTGGTCGCGCGCGCCGCGGAGCTCGGCATCACCCTCATCAACGTGCCCGAGGAGCTCGACGGCGCGGCCAGCGAGCGCGGCGCGGTCACCAACTCCCTCGTCGCCGAGGCGCTCGCGCACGGCGACATGGGCCTTGCATTGCCGATCCTGGCGCCGAGCGGCGTCGCGGTCGCCCTCACCCAGTGGGGCACCGACAGCCAGCAGCAGACCTACCTCCCCGCCTTCACCGGCGAGAAGGTGCCGAACGCGGCCGTCGTGGTCAGCGAGCCCCGCGCCCTGTTCGACCCGTTCGCGTTGCAGACCAAGGCGGTTCGCTCGCCCAGCGGCTACAAGCTCAACGGAGTCAAGTCCTTCGTGCCCGCAGCCGCGGACTCCGAGCTGTTCCTCGTCGCGGCCGAGCTCGACGGCAAGCCGGCCTTCTTCATCGTCGAGTCCGACGCCAAGGGCCTCGTCGTGGAGGCGGACCCCAGCATGGGGCTGCGCGCGGCGGGCCTCGGCCGGCTGATCCTCACCGATGTCGCGGTGCCCGAGTCCGCGATCCTCGGTGACGGCGACGCCGCCCAGCGTGCCACCGACTACGCCAACGCCATCCGCCTCGCCCGCCTCGGCTGGGCCTCCATGGCGGTCGGCACCAGCCAGGCCGTGCTGGACTACGTGATCCCCTACGTCAACGAGCGCGAGGCGTTCGGCGAGCCCATCAGCCATCGTCAGGCGGTGGCCTTCATGGTCGCCAACATCGCGATCGAGCTCGACGGCATGCGCCTGGTCACCCTCCGCGGCGCCTCCCGTGCCGAGCAGGGGCTGTCCTTCGCGCGCGAGTCGGCGCTCGCCCGCAAGCTCGCCTCGGAGAAGGGCATGCAGATCGGCCTCGACGGTGTGCAGCTGCTCGGCGGCCACGGCTTCACCAAGGAGCACCCGGTCGAGCGCTGGTACCGCGACCTGCGAGCCATCGGCGTTGCCGAGGGCATCGTCCTCATCTGACGCCGCTGCTGTCCACTAGGAGACTTTGATGATCAACCTCGAACTTCCCAAGAAGCTCAAAGCCTCTGCGAACCAGGCGCACCAGGTCGCAGCGGAGATCTTCCGGCCCATTTCGCGCAAGTACGATCTGGCCGAGCACGAATACCCCGTGGAACTCGACACCATGGCCGCCATGATCGAGGGCCTCAACGACTCCGGCGGTGACGTCGGCGGCGCCGCCGGTGGCCGGTCGGACGCCTCCACCGAGCTGCTCGGCAACTCCAACGGCGGCAACATGGCCGCGCTGCTGAACGCGCTCGAGACCTCATGGGGCGACGTCGGACTGATGCTCTCGATCCCCTTCCAGGGACTGGGCAACGCGGCGATCGCTGCGGTGTCGACCGATGAGCAGCTCGAGCGCTTCGGCAAGGTCTGGGCCTCGATGGCCATCACCGAGCCCAGCTTCGGCTCCGACTCCGCCGCCGTGACCACCACCGCCGTCCTCGACGGCGACGAGTGGGTTCTCAACGGCGAGAAGATCTTCGTCACCGCGGGCGAACGCTCCACCCACATCGTGGTGTGGGCCTCGGTCGACAAGTCGAAGGGCCGCGCCGCGATCAAGTCGTTCGTGGTGCCGCGGGACGCCCCCGGCCTGTCCGTCGCGCGTCTCGAGCACAAGCTCGGCATCAAGGCGTCGGACACCGCCGTGCTGCTGCTGCAGGACTGCCGGATCCCCAAGGACAACATCCTCGGCAGCCCCGAGGTGAACGTGGAGCAGGGCTTCGCGGGCGTCATGCAGACCTTCGACAACACCCGCCCGCTGGTGGCCGCCATGGCCGTCGGCGTCGGCCGGGCCGCGCTCGAGGAACTGCGCGACATCCTGGCCGAGGCGGGCGTCGAGGTCTCCTACGACACCCCCGCCTACAACCAGCACGCGGCGGCCGCCGAATTCCTCCGCCTCGAGGCGGACTGGGAGGCGGCCTACCTGCTGTCGCTGCGGGCCGCCTGGATGGCCGACAACAAGAAGCCGAACTCGCTCGAGGCCTCGATGTCCAAGGCGAAGGCGGGCCGCACCGGCACCGACGTCACGCTCAAGGCCGTCGAGCTGGCAGGCAGCATCGGTTACTCGCAGCGCACGCTCCTGGAGAAGTGGGGCCGTGACTCGAAGATTCTGGACATCTTCGAGGGCACCCAGCAGATCCAGCAGCTGATCGTGGCGCGGCGGGTGCTCGGCAAGTCGTCAGCCGAGCTCAAGTAGTCTGCACCGCAACAAGTTCCAGAAACGGATCCGTCCCCGTCGCCACCAGCGCGACGGGGACGGACTCAGGTAAGTGGTCGTCGACGGCGTTCGTCGCCATCACCTGGACTCAATCTGCCCGGTGGACACCGGATCCGGTGTTGGCGCCGATACTTCGCCGACCGCAGCGAACTCCAGTCCTCGCTTTCGCGCACGGGCCTGGAACAGGCGGAACGCCGGGGTAGCGGCGAACGTGGTGACCAACGCCATCACCGCGAGAATGGTGTACAGGGCGGGGGTGATGAGTCCCCTGGTGAGGGCGATGTTCACCAAGACCAGTTCCATCAAGCCGCGGGCGTTGGCCAGGCTGCCCATGGAGCTCGCCTCCCACCAGCTCATGCCGTTGGCACGGGCAGCCAGGGTGATCGCACCGAACTTGCCGCCGAAGGCGGCAATCATCACGGCGGCCGCCGCAATCAGCACCGTCGGCTCGAGGATCAGGCCCAGCTGGGTGTTGAGGCCCGAGAAGACGAAGTAGGCCGGCAGCAGCAGATAGGAGACGAGCGGCCCGATTCGGGTGCGCACCGTGTCCAGTAGCCGACCGCGCGGCATCACCGCCCCGGCGAGGAAGGCGCCGAACACCGACGAGGCACCGACGAGATCGGTGAACCACGCGCAGGCCAAGGTGGTGATCAGAATCACGGCCAGCGGGCCGACCGGCAATCCATCGCCGAGGGTCTCGGATGGCGCCCAGTCGTCGAGCCGACGCAGCAGTGGTCGCCCGACCACGACCATGACGAAAACGAAACCCACCCCGCCGACGAGCGCGACAACCGCACCCGACATGTTGTGTTCGGTGGAGGCCAAGACGACGGCGAGCAGTATCCAGGCGCACGCGTCGTCGAAGGCGGCGCACGACAGCGCCATCGTCCCCAGGCGGGTTCGATCGAGGCCGGCATCCTGAATGATCCACGCCAGAACGGGAAACGACGTGATGGCCACGGCCGCAGCCAGGAAGATGGCGGCCTCCCATGGGGTGACCTTGCTGGTGAAATAGCCGCCCTGGCCGGCCAGGACGAAGCCGGTCGCACCACCCAGCAGCACCGGCGCGACCACACCGGTGGTCGCGGTGACCCCTGCCGTGCGCAGGTGCGAGGTGAAGATGCCGGTGTCGAACGACGTTCCGACGAGGAACATGTAGAGCACCAAGCCGAGCTGGCCCACCACGTAGAGCGCCGTGAACGTCGGATGCGGGACAGCCGTGCCGCCGACCCCGACTGTGGTGGGGAACAGCCACTGCTGGGCCGACGGCCAGAACGCACCGAGAACAGAGGGACCGAGCAGGAACCCGGTGGCCATGATGGCGACCACCTCCACCTGCCCCAGTCGCCGGAACACTCGCCACAGCAGACGGTAGGCGACCATGATCACCGTCATCTGCAAGAAGAAGTGCGTGGCGACATCGTGAAACGACGGATAGGCACTCATCGGCGCAGCACACCTACTTGCGGGCTCAGTGCATGCCCAGTCCATCCCGTCTCCTCGGCCAGATCGTGGATACCGACGGTGTACCAGTCGTTGACGTACTCGACGGTGCGCAGCACCTGCTGCCGGCGAGAGACGGTCCACCGCGTCCGCCACTGCATCAGATCGGAACCGGCGGGTTCACCGGATATCCAGCCCTCATAGGTGTCCTCGCCCACCGACTCGCACGCAAAGCGCATCTCCGGCACGGATGCGGGGGAAGGCAACGGAATCACCTCGACGATCACCGGCGCACCCGCAGGAAGTCGGTCGGCGAGGCGCCGCCACAACGCCATTCGCTCCTCCCTGTCGAGATGACCCACCATGCCCAAGAGCACTGCGGCGGAGAGGCGGTCCGGCAGCGCCACGTTCTGGGCGGTGTCTGCCAGGACGGTGACACGGCGGCGGAGATCATCGTCGGCCGCGACCCGACTGAGAAGCACGGCCCGCATGGCGATCGCGGGCTCGACGGCAAGGATGCTGGCGTTCGGGAGCGCCGAGGCAATGGTTTCGACGGCACGGCCTGTGCCCGCGCCCAGGTCGAGAACGGGGCCGTTGCCCGGGTCGACGTCGGCGAGCGTTTCAGCGAGCAGCTTTGCCGTTTCGGTGTGCGTGCGGGCCGCCAAATCGTAGAACTCGGCCACCGGTGAATAGGAGTCGGACATGGTGTCTTTCGGTGTCTTTCGGTGTCGTTACGGAGTGGACGGCCGCGGCAGGACGGAAGCAAGAAGGGCGGCCACCACCTGGGCGCGGTGTGGCCCGAGATAGAAGTGGTCGCCGGGGAACCGGCGCAGTGTGAAGGCGCCGGTGGTCTCGGCTCGCCAGTCCCTGGCTTCGGCCACGGTCAGTTCCTGGTCCTGCTCGCCGACAAACGCGGTGACGGGGCAGCGCAGCGTGCTGCCCGGCAGTGCCTGGTAGGTCTCGATGAGGCGATAGTCGGCGCGGATCACCGGCGTCATGACGTCGAAGAGCGCGGGGTCGGCCACCAGCGGCCGGTTCGCGTCGCTGAGCCTCAGTAGCTCGGCGCGCAACGCGTCGGAATCGGCGAGGTGGACCTGTCCGGCGCGGTGGTGCGCGGGCGGCTGCCGTCCGGAGACCACCAGGTGCTCCACCGGGCGGACGCCGGCCAGACGCTTGGCAACCTCGTGGGCGACCGCGCCGCCCATGCTGTGCCCGAACAGGACGGTGGGTCGATCAGCCACCGTGAGAACGGCATCGAACGCCTGGTCGGCCAGATCGTTCAGGTCGGCCAGGAACGCCTCACCGAACCGATCCTCGCGGCCCGGATACTGCACCGCAACCAGGTCTACTGCCGGCGAGAGATGCGGCACCCAGGGCCGGTAAGCGCTGGCCGCGCCACCTGCGTGTGGGAAGCACACCAGTCTGACCGCGGCGTGGGGATGCCGGGTGAACGGCCGCAACCAGGCGTTCGTGGTCATGGTCACGACGGGAGCCTTTCGCCGATACGTGCGGCGTCCGCCAGGAGTTGTGGCAACGCCAAGGGCCGTGGTTCTCCCGGCCGGATGATGTCGGGCGGGCCGAGGCCGGTGAGCATCTCATGCCATAGGCGCGTCGTGGTCAGGTCGCGCTGGGCCTTGGCGATCGAGTCGGCCCGACCACCGATCGCGTCGGCCAGACCTCGCAGGGCCCCGACCACGGCCTGCGGCCACAGCCGGTCGAAGACCTCACGGAACGTCGGATACGCGGTCGGACCGAGGATCTGAGCGCTGGGCACGTCGAGCCGTTCGGTGCCCGCGCCGTCGACCGCCAACCGCCCCGCCGGTCCCTTTTCGGCGTGCATGCGCGGATTCCACAGCACCGGTCCATGCGTGTCGGCGAGCGTGAGAACTCCACCCTCGCACCCGATGCTGACGCGATGCAGCAGATGAGCGTGGCAATCGGGGTTGCCCGGGTCGACCTGGTGCTGCACGCGGAGCTGGACAGGGACCCCGGCTAGAGTCCCCGCCACGGCGCGGAACGGCCCACCAGGACTCGGCTCCGGTGCGTCGGACGCCGTCCAGGGCCGCAGACCGCCGACGGCGGCCCCGATGATGTCGACCGTCGAGTGCAGAACTTGGCTGGCACACACGGCGTCGACGAACAGCGGCGGCTGGTTCGTGATCAGAGTGCGGGCCGCGTCGAGGAACCTGCGCACCGGCTCCACATGAGGGTAGAAGGTGTTCAGGTGGTAATGCACCTGGTTCCGTCGGGCGGCGCGCACACAGGCCGCGAGCTCATCGGGATGCAACGAGTGCTCCTGCAGCACATGGATTCCCCTGTCCAGCAGTGCCTGAGCGAGTTCCGCGCCGGGCCCGCCGGCCACACCTGCACGCACGACGACACACGCGATGTCGACATCCTCGGGCAGCTGCTCGACGTCGGTGTACAGCGGCACGCCGTGGTCCCGTGCGCAGTCCGCGGAGAATCCACTGCCCCTCGCCAGTATTCCGACCAGCTGAAACTGCGTGTCGTCGTTCCGCAGCGCTCGCAAGTAGAACCGACCGAATCCGGTGCCGCACACCACTACCCGCAGCGGAGGTGCACTGGCGTCCATCCTCACAGCACCCCTTCCTCGACGACGCCGGGTGCGCCATCCACAACGCGTAGGTAGTCGATCGCGCCCAGCCGATCCAGCCCCGCCACGAACGCCGCGGGGTCGAGGACGGTGTCGACGAACTGCACACCAGGCGCGATCGCTCCGTCGAGCAGGGCCCGCACGGCCAGCGCGGCAGTGGCCGAAGTGAGCCGGTAGCTGTCGGAGGTGCGCAGCACGACACTGCGCCGGACACTGTGCCCTTCGCGCTGCCCCGCGAGGTGAAAGGCCATGAGGTGGTATGGATCGCGCCCGGCGAGGTCGAGTTCGGCGGCGGCGCAGAGCTCCTTTGCGGCCGCCGCCAGGGCCGGGCGTCGGGAGGTCGGGAGCCCGCGGAGTTTGCTCAGCACCGTGCCGAGGCGCGTCCCGCCGGACACCGTGTACCAGTCCAACTCGGTGAGGGCGAGCATCGTGCCCACTCGCTCGCAGCCGCTGCTCAAATAGGGTTGCAGGCTGACCGTGCCGGGGAAGTAGGGCAGCTCGGTGTCGCTTACGGGCAACAGGGCACGGGATGCGCGGCGACCACCACGCCAAGCGGCCAGTGACTCTCCGTACCAGGCTCTGCCCCCCTCGTCGCCGGGCAGCTCGCCGACCCGGGCATCGAACACCGACAGCACCAGGTCCTGTGCCGCGATCGAGGTGAACCGCTCGAGGCCCCCGACGTGGGCGACCAGCCGGAAGACCCGATCGAATCCCTTGTCGGCCGCCCACCGCACAACCAGGTTGGCCGCGCCGGGCAGCATCCCGGCCGAGAGCACCGCCGTTCGGCCCTCAGCGGCGAGGTCAAGGCCCGCCAGCGCCGCGTATGCGGGGTCGTCACCGGAGACGTCCACGTAGTCGGCATGGGCCTCGATGGCTGCCCGCGCGACGCGCTCCTTGAACAGATATGACGGCCCTGCGCAGGTGAGGACCACGCGCGCGCCCCGGCAGAACTGTGCCAACGCGGACGGGTCGTCGATGTCGACGGGTCGGACCTCCACCGAATGGCCCAGGCACGCAGCGACGGCACTGAGCCGATCCGGGTGCCGTCCGCCGAGCCGCAGCCGCACCCCACCGAACTCGGCGAGCATCTCGACAGCGACCCGGCCAACCTGGCCCGAAGCGCCCACCAGAGCGATCAGTGGCGCGGTCACCCGAGGCTGCCTGGGAGCAGATCGCAGACTGTGCCTGCGTACTGAGCGGTCAGACAGTCGAAGTGGTCACCTGGTACGTCGACCACCTGCAGGTCGCCAAGGCACACCTGCTGCCAGTACGCGGCGACGTCGGAGCGCATGCCCGGCAACAGCATGTATCCGCTGTGCCGCAGCAGTGATACGTCGCCGGCGTACGTACGCGGCCGGTAGCGGGTCACTGCGAAGACGCTCTGCCGGAAGATGTGGAACAGCTCGGTGAACTTCTCCAGGGTGTAGCCGTGCTCCTCGCCTGCGCTGGGCAGCGTGGCGTGCAATGCGGCGAGCCGGTCGGCCCGGCTGCGTTGCGCGAGTGCACGGAATTGCGCTGCGATGCCGCTGAACTCGCCGTCCAAAGCGGTGAAGCACCCGTCGGCCAGCCGATCCGGCGTGCGGTCCAGCACCGCCCGCACAGCCCGGCCGAAGACATCCACCTCGGCCGGGAATCCGCTGTCGCCCAGGCGCGCGCCCATGGCAAGGCCGAACGAGCACTCCACCAGCAGCTCGTCGTCCACCCGGAACGGCGGGTGGTAAGAGCTGATCACGGTGAGGCTCTCCACCGTGGCGCCCGCCTCGGTCAGAGCGGACGCGACTTCGGTGGCGATCAGGCCACCGAGGCAGTAGCCGACGATGTGGAAACGCCGTCCGCCACCTTCGAGCAGCTGCCGGGCGTAGTCGGCGCCGAGGTCCTCGACCAGGGTGTCCGGGTTCAGCGCGAGGTACGAGTCGGCGTCGGCCACCTCCAGCCCGGTGAGCGAGCCGACACCCGTCCACCGCTTCCGCAGCTCGGTGACCACGAACTGGTACGGCAGCAGCGTGCCCGTCCCGGCATGCACCAGCACGTGCACCGGCTCGTCGCCATCCCCTTGCAGCTGTACGACATTGGAGTGAGACGTGCCGGCTGACCGCGCGGCGTTGTCGGGGCCGGAACGCAGGAACGCCGCCAGCCCGGCGACCGTCGGCTGCCGAAGCATCTGGCCGAGCATCACCTCCCAATCCAGGCCCGCTGCGATCGGCTCCGTCTCCCGGAGCTTGCCGACCATCCGAGCGATCAGCAGTGAATCGCCGCCCAGAGCATAGAAATCCTCGTTCCTGCCCACCCGCTCGACCTTGAGCAGCTCACCCCAGAGCGCGGCGAGCCGCTGCTCCAGCTCATCGGCCGGTGCTTCCCAACGGACCCGCGCGGTGCGGGTGTCAGCTGCCTTCGGCAGCGACGTGAGCACGGCGGACCGGTCGAGTTTCGCATTCGCCGACCGAGGCAGCGCATCGGTGAGATGGATCTGCGTCGGCATCATGTAGTCGGGCAGCAACTCGGCGAGGTGGCTGCTCAACTCGCCGGGCGTGAGGCGGTTGCGGTCGGATTTGAACTGGGCGAAGAACACCTGCTGGCCGGCCTCCGACAGCGCGTTCGCGGCATCGGGCACGCACGCAACCGGCTCGGCGCCCGCGTCCGCGAGCAGAGTGAGCCACTGCGCGCTCGTGAAGAACACTTGGTCCGTGGCCTCACGCAGGTCGGTGAACCCCGTCAACTCTTCGAAGAACTCCATCGACACCAGGAGCGGATAGTTGTGAGCCCAGGTGGGCTCGATGAACACCAACCAGCCACCGG
The DNA here is from genome assembly GCF_053607505.1 of Rhodococcus sp. NPDC055112. Taxonomy (NCBI): domain Bacteria; kingdom Bacillati; phylum Actinomycetota; class Actinomycetes; order Mycobacteriales; family Nocardiaceae; genus Rhodococcus; species Rhodococcus sp. NPDC055112. The sequence goes on along the minus strand of NZ_JBSGTR010000025.1, from coordinate 25,998 downwards.
GGGCGAGGATTTCGCGGAAACGATCGAGCACCTGCACCATGTCGCGGCCGTTGTGCAGCACGTTGGAGCAGAGGATGACATCGGCGGAATGCGGCGTGACGCCCTGCGCCTGCGCGTCGTCGTTCAGGTCGAACAGCGCGTAATCCAGGAACGGGTAGTCGGCGAAGCGCTCCTGCGCGGCGGTGAGGAAGTACGTCGAGATATCGGTGTAGCGATAGTCGATATCAGCCGCATACTCGGCCAGCGCGGGCACCAGTTCGCGGCTGGTGCCGCCGACACCCGCACCCACCTCCAGAATTCGTAGCGGACCGTCGCCCCGGTGTTGCTGGGCGATCCGACGCACTCCGCCGATCACGATCTGGTTCATGCCGCGACTGACCAGGTTGGCTCCGTACGCGGCATGCGCAGTGTCCTGCTCCCCCTGCGGGAACAGCAGGGTCCGCACATCGACCTCACCGCGCAACAGTTCACCGAGTCGCTCGCTGCAGGCACGGGTATAGCGCAACGTCTCGGCCCCGTAGCCGATCCGGCCGTCGAGCTCCTCGACCCGCTGCCACTCCCGCGCCGCCTCCTCCGGGGTCCCGACCGCTAATCCGTGATAGGCGCCGCCCGGCTGGTCCTGCGACAACGCGCCCGCGGCGACGAGTCCGGACAACCAGCGTCGCAGCAGCCTGCGGTGAACGCTCGCCACCCGCAGGGATTCCGCGATGTCGCCCTCGCTGTGCGAGCTCTCCGCGTTGGCGAACAAGCCCCCTTCGCGCAGGGCACACACCATCGCAAGCACGGCGGCGCGGTTGGCGTGGCGAATCAACTCGGTCAACGCGGCACCGTCGAGCGACTCGGCAACCGCCGCGGCGGTGTCCGCCCCGGCCGCAACGACCTCCTCGGCACGAGCGGTAGCTCGGTCCGGGTCGGTCCGTTGGCTCTCCACCACCGCCACCAGCCTGCGGTCGGTTCCCTCACCGTCCACGACGACGGCGGCGTCCCCGACACCGGGGTGCGCGCGCAGCGCCGCCTCGATCTCGCCCAACTCGATACGGTGACCGCGAATCTTGACCTGGTGGTCCTCGCGGCCGAGGAACTCGATGGAACCGTCAGGAAGGTAGCGGCCGAGGTCGCCGGTGCGGTACAGCCGCTGGCCGGTGTCGGGGTGCCGGATGAACCGCTGCGCCGTCGTGGCCTCGTCCCCGAGATAACCCAGCGCCAAGCCGACGCCACCGATGTAGAGCTCGCCGGGAATCCACTCCGGCGACGGACGGTACGCGGCGTCGAGCACGTGGAACTGCTGGTTGGCCAGTGGCTTGCCGTACGGGATGCTGCGCCATTGCGGCTGCACGGCCCGGACCGGATGGAAGATCGACCAGATGGAGACCTCGGTCGCGCCGCCGAGACTCACCACCTCGACGGTCGGCAGCAACCGCTGAACCTGCTCCGGCAGGGTCAGCGGGATCCAGTCTCCCGACAGCAACGCCAGCCGCATCGAACTCAGGTCGTCGGCGGCTCCGCCCACCTCCAGATATTCCTGCAGCATCTGCAGTTGCGCGGGAACGGAGTTCCATACCGTTACCCGGTGCCGGGCCGTCAGTTCGGCCCAGTGCGAGGGATCGGTCCGCCGGCCGGGGCTGGGCAGCACGATGGTCCCTCCCGCGCCGAGCAGACCGAAGATGTCGTACACCGACAGGTCGAAGCCGAGGTTGGCGATGCTGAGGACGCGGTCCGACGATCCGACACCGAACCGACGGTTGATGTCGGCGATGGTGTTGAGCGCTCCTCGGTGGCTGATCATCACACCCTTCGGGGTGCCGGTGGACCCGGAGGTGTAGATGACGTAGGCCATGTCGTCCGGCTCCCGCAGTGGCGTCGGCGGCTCGGTGACATCCGCGCCACGCGGTAGCAGGTCAACCGCAATCCACTCCGGCCCGTCGCCGGGTTCGGGGAGCAACCACGACTGCGTGAGCACGAGACGGACGTCGGCGGCGGCGAGCATGCGGTTGCGACGTTCGGCCGGCTGGGAGAGGTCGATCGGCAGATACGCGCCACCGGCCAAAAGGATCCCGAGCACGCCGACGATCTGTTCCCATCCCTTGTCCATCACCACCGCGACGACCGCACCCGGTGCGGTACCGCGCGAACGCAATGCCTCGGCGACCGTCTCGGCGCGGGCCAGCAGCTCGCCGTATCCGAGAGTGATCCGTTCGTCGATCACCGCGGGGGCGTGCGGGTCGCGCAGAGCCTGTGCCACGACGGCGTCGGTGAGGAGACCTCCGGGTTTCGGCGCAACCGTGTCGTTGGCCGACCCTCTCCGTTCCCGCTGGTGCGTCGGGAGGTCCACCGGGCACACCTCGTCCCAGGTACCGCCTTCCGCCACCAGGCGCCGGACCAGGTCGACGAAGGTGGCGAAGGCATCCTCGGCCAGCCCTGACGGAAACGCGTCCTCGCGCACATCCCAACCCAGCAGCAGTCCGCCGTTGTGCTCGACTACCTGACAGTCGATCCACACCTGCGGGGTTTGGGTCAGTCCGTAGACGATGTCGCCCACCGCCGATCCCGACGTCCCGTTCGCGATGCCGAGTGTGCTCGTGAAGACCACGGGCATGAGCGCCGCGTCCTGGCCCTGCCGCCTGCGCACCTCGGCCAGGACGTCGAGACCGGAAAAGGTGCGGTGGTCGAGATCGTCGAAGAGCCGGCCGGACAGCGCCCGCACGTGATCGACGAAGGGAGATTCCGCACTGAGGTCCACCTCGAGCAACTCCATCGAGGTGAAGTCCCCCACCAGCTTCGGCACGTCGGGGTGCAGCGGGAGCCTGTTGAATGTGGGCAGGTTGAGGGTGAAGCGGGGTCGGCGGCTCCAACGCCCGATCACCTCTGCGTAGGCGGTGAGCAACACCGCCGAGGCGGTCACCCCACGCACACGCGCCTGCCGGTCGAGCGCGTCCCACTCCTCGACGCTCAGCGAGGCCTGCAGGCGATGGAACCGGCCCACTTCCTGGCGGGCGCCGCTGAGCACAGGCAGGTCGGGACCCGGCGGCAGCTCGTCGATCCTCTCCAGCCAGTACGCGCGATCCCGGTGGTACTGCGCGGTCTCGCGGAGTCGGTTCTCTGCCAGGACGTAGTCGCGGTGGCTGATCTGCAGCGGAGACAGGTCCGCGGCGCCATCGCCGGACAGCAGCGTGGCGAGTTCGCCGAGCAGGATCTGGATGCCCGCCGAGTCGGTGATGAGCAGGTCCATCGCCAGGTGCAGCAGCAGCCCGTCGTCGGTGCGCGTGGCGCGCAACCCGAACAGCGGCCACTGATCGGTCGGCCGGTCGGCGCCGAGCAGGCTGCGAACGGTCTCGACCGCGGTCTGCACGGCCGCAGCGTCGGCGCCCCGCACGTCGCCGACCTCGATGCGATAGTCCGGCACCTCCGGCAGCACCCGCTGGCTGCCCGCTTCGAGGTCCACGACGGTGCGAAGCGCGTCGTGACGTGCCACCAGGGTCCGCCAAGCGGCCTCCAACCGCGCCGGTTCGACACCCGGGAGCAGGAGCTCCAGATAGGCCGCGGCGGCGGTGCCGCCATAGGCGAAGGCGGAGTTGCGGCCCAACGCGTACGCCCGCTGTACGCCCGTGAGCGGGAAGGGGGCGTACCGGCTCTCCGGATCCGGGACGAGGGCGTCCGCCGCCGGTTGCTGCGTCAGGTGCTCGATCAGCGCATCCCGGTGTTCGCGGAGGGCGGCCCGCCGTTCATCGTCCATCACGCCCTGCGGCGCTCGGAACCGCAGTTGTCCGGACTCGGCCCACAGTGCGATGCCTGCCTGCGACATCTCGCCGACCAGTTCATGAACGTTCATACGACGCCTTCCTCCAGAATCTGGGTGAGTGAATTGCCCTGGTGGCGTTCGACCGCACGACCGAGCGCCGCCACCGTGGGTGTGGTGAAGAATTCGCGCAGCGACAGCTCGACGCCGAACGTCTGCTGCACGCGCTGTGCCAGCCGGGTGGCCAGCAGGCTGTTTCCGCCGAAGGTGAAGAAGTTGTCGTGCCTGCCGACCTCGGCTGTCGGCAACTGCTCCGCCCACAGCCGCGCCAGCGTGATCTCGACCTCGCCGACCGGCGGCTCGTGCGCGCCGGCCGGTCGGGTGGGTGTGCTCCCGCGCAGGGCGTTTCGGTCGAGCTTCCCGTTGGCGGTGAGGGGGAACGCGTCGACAACCGTGATGCGGGTCGGTACGGCGTAGCCGGGCAACAGACCGGCGACATGTTCCTGCACGTCCAGTTCCTCGAAGAGATTGCCGCTGCCGATCACCCAGGCGTGCAGGTCGTGGCCGTCGACCACAACGACCACCGCCGAGTCGACGGCCGGATGGCTGCGCAGCGCGGCCTCGACCTCGCCTAATTCCACCCGATGGCCGCGGACCTTCACCTGGTCGTCGAGCCTGCCCAGCAGCTCGATGTTGCCGTCCGGCAGGTAGCGTGCCCCGTCTCCGGTGCGGTACCACCGCGTGCCCGCGCGCTGCACGAAACGCTCGGCGGTACGCTCCGGGTCGGCTCGATACCCGGTGGCCAAACCGGCTCCGCCGATCCACAATTCGCCCGCCACCCAGTCCGGGCAGTCCTCCTCCCAGCCGTCGACGACGCGGAAGTACTGTCCACGCAGGGGCGGCCCGTACGGGATCGTGGTCCATCGGGTATCGAGGCGAGTCGGCTCGAGCGCGGTCGACCAGATCGCGGCCTCGGTGGCGCCACCGAGCGCAACCAATCGGCAGCGGCCGCAGCTGCCCTGCGTCAGCCGGGCGGGTAGATCGATATCGACGCGGTCACCGGAAACCAGTGCGACACGGAGTCGGTCCGGAAGCTGATCTGGCCCGGATGCGACGAGCAGCATCTCCAGCAACATCGGTACCGAGTTCCACACCGAGACGCCATGCCGCCGAATCAGGTTCAACCACTGCGTCGGGTCACGTCGCGCACTGTCGTCGAGCAGCACCACCGCGCCGCCGACCGACAGTGGACCGAACAGGTCGTACACCGACAGGTCGAAGTCGAGCGCCGACACCGCCAGGATGCGATCGTCACCGCCAAGGCCGATGCGGGCACTGACGTCGGAGACAGTGTTCGTCGCCGCGCGATGAGTGATCTCCACCCCCTTGGGCACGCCGGTCGTTCCGGACGTGAAGATCACGTACGCCGGCGCGTCGCCGGGCAGCGCGATCGGCTCGGACAGCGGGGCGTTGTGCTCGGCGGCGGCGAGATCCTCGATCACGTGCCGGATTCCGGCGGCATCATGGATGGTCTGCCGACGGGACGCCGGCTGATCGACCCCGAGCGGCACGTACACCGCACCGATCGAGAGCACCCCCAGCACCGCGATGACCTGTTCGATGCCACGCGGCAGGGTGACGGCGACCAGATCGCCCGGTACCACACCGGCACCCCGCAACCAGGCCGCGACCCGCAACGCTCCCTCAGCCAATTCGCCGTAGGACATCCGCGAGTCGTCGGACCAACACAGCGCGGTGCGGTCCGGGTCGGTGGCGGCGAACGCGAAGAACGGCGTATGCAGCGCAACGTCCCCCGTCGGCACATCGGCCGTCGCGTTGGCGGCGTCCCGGACAGCACGTTGGCGGGCGGGCAGCCCGGGACGCTGGACGACCGCTCCGAGCGCGGTCAGGCCGTTGAGCAGCTCCGAGTAGGCGGCGAACATGTCGTCGAGGACCGTGGGTTCGAAGAGATCCGCCACCGCGTCCCAGGCCACGTGCAGCCCGTCGGAACACTCCACCACCTGGTTGTCCAGCCAGACCTGGGGTGTCTGCGAAATGCCCCAGTGCGGCCAGCGGAGGGCTTCCGACACCTCGTCTGCGACACCGACCATGCTGGTGAACACCACCGGCGAGGCCGAACCGGATACGCCGGTCTGCCGGGCGAGCTCGCGGGCGGCCCAGATCCCGGAGACCTGGGCGTGGTCGAGGTCGCGTCCGAGCTGTGCTTGCAGGCGTCGCACGCTGTCGAGCAACGGCTCGCCCGCGACCGGGTCGTAGCCCACCATCAACACCGACGTGAAGTCGCCGACCACCCGTCCCGCGGCACCCGGTGAGGTGGCGGAGGGCGTGTCGTCCTCGACGCGGCCGGAGCGGTCGGGCTCGCCGACGTGCACCTCCTGCCGATCGAACAACGTGACGGTGACGGAGAGGTCACGTCGGCCGCTCCACCGGCCGAGAACCTCCGCGTAGGCGGCGAGCAACAGCGCCGACGGTGTCACGCCCGCCGCGCGAGCGGCCTGCCTGATCCCTGCCCAGACGTCCGTGGCGATCACGGTGTGGCGGCGCACGAAACGCGGCACCGACACCGCCATGGGCTCCGTCGCCAGCGGCAGTTGGGGCGACGGCGGCAACTCACGCACTCGCGCACGCCAGTAGTCCTCGGCGGCGACCAACGCTTCCGGTTCCGGCGCACGCTGCAACAGGTAGTCGCGGAACGACAGCTCCACCGGCGGCAGCTCGGCGTCCGGTTCGCGATAGATCCGGTCCAGCTCGGTCAGCACGATCATCATGCTGATGCCGTCGAGCACCAGATTGTCCAGGCTCACGCCGACCCGGGCACGAGGCCCGGTGCGGGAGTCGTACCGCACGGCCCGCACGTCGAGAACGGGCCAGCGGGTGGGGTCCAGCACCTGATGGGACAGGTCCGCGCGCATGGCGGACAGCGCGGGCTCCGGATCGCCGTGCGCCTCGACCACTCGAATCGAGAACGGCGGGACTTCCGGGAGGATCCGTTGGGTGCCGTCGGCGTCGATGACGGCCCGCAGCATCTCGTGCCGGGCGATGAGCCGGTTCCAGGCCAGCTCCAGCCGCGCCAGATCGACGTCCGGGTCGTCGTACTCGACGTAGTAGTGGGAGCCGACACCGCCCAGCACGAGCTCGTCGGTGCGCCCGATCCGGTACGCCTCCTGTACGTCGGTGAGCGGGAACGGCTCGTGGCGATCCGTTGGCGCAGGGATGATCGGCCTCGACACGACCGCCTGTCCGATGCTCAAGCCGGCCGCGAAGGCTGCGAGGTCGCTCGCGGCGAACAGATTCGCCAGCTCCACACCCGCCAGCCCGGCAGCCCGCAAGCGCGGGATGAGTCGGGTCGCGAGCAGGCTGTCCCCACCAAGGGTGAAGAAGTTGTCGTGCCTTCCGACCGCTGTCACCCCGAGCAGGTCCGACCACAGCTCGGCCACCGCGGTCTCGATCGGCCCGTGGGGAGGCTCGATGCCGGTCCCCACATCGGCCGAGGCGGCCAGGGCCTCCAGCGCCCGACGGTCGACCTTTCCGTTCGCGGTCAAAGGCAGTGTGTCCACTACGGCGATGGAAGCAGGCACGGCGTACCCGGGCAGTCGCGCGGACAGGTACTCCTTGACCGCTTCGGAATCCAGTTCAGCGGCATCCGCCACGATGAAGCCGACCAGACGCCGGCTCGTGCGCTGGCCCGGCGCGACCACAACAGCACGGTCAACGTCCGGGTGAGCGTGCAGGGCAGTCTCGATCTCGCCCAGTTCGATGCGGTGCCCCCGCACCTTGACCCGGCTGTCGCGGCGGCCGAGGAACTCCAGTACGCCGCCCGGCCGGTACCGGCCGACGTCGCCGGTGCGGTACCACCGTTGACCATCGACCACGGGGAAGGCCCGTTCGGTGGCATCGATGTCGGCGTGGTAGCCACGGGCGACACCCGCGCCACCGATCCACAGCTCCCCCGCCACCCAGTCCGGGCAGTCCGCGCCCAGTGGGTCGACAACGCGGAAGTGCTGACCGCGCAACGGGAATCCATAGGGGATCGACGTCCAACCCGCGAGGTCTTCCGTCGCTACGTCGGTGGGAAAGGCATTCGACCAGATGGCGGCCTCGGTGGCCCCGCCGAGAGAAACCAGCCGGCATACCCCGCCACTGTGCCGAACCACCCGCGCGGGCAAGTCGACGCCGACCCAATCGCCCGAGACCAGGGCCACCCGCAACGAGTCGGGGAAACCGTCATGTTCGGCGGCGACCAGCAGCATCTCCAGCAACGTCGGGACGGTGTTCCAGACCGTGGCGCCACATCGTTCGGCCAGCCGGATCCACTCCTGCGCGTCGCGGCGGGCCTCATCCGTGACGAGCACCAAGGCTCCGCCCACGGACAGCAGGCCGAAGATGTCGTACACCGAGAGGTCGAAATCCAACGCGGACACCGCAAGCACGCGGTCGCGGCCGGTCACCTGAAACCGCGAGTTGATGTCGCCGATCGTGTTCATCGCGGCGGCGTGGGTCATGCTCACGCCCTTCGGCTCACCGGTCGAACCCGACGTGAAGATGACATAGCCGAGTCCGTCGGCATCGACCTCGACCGGCACGTCAAGTGGGTCCACCTGCGCGGCCTCCGCCATCTCGGCCGGCCCCAACACCACTCTGGGGTTGACCGCGGACAGGATTCGGTCGCGGCGTACAGCCGGCTGGTCGACGTCGATCGGGACGTACGCCGCGCCCGCGGCGAGCACGCCCAGCACGGCCGCGATCTGCTCCGGTCCCCGTGGCATCGACACGACGACCAGGTCGCCGGGCCGAACCCCGGCCCGGACCAGGGCGGCCGCCACGCGCAGCGCCCCATCGGCGAGCACAGCGTAGCTGCACTGCCCCCCGTCCCACAGCAACGCCGTCCGGTCGGGGTCCCGCCGCGCGGTGGCGAAGAACCCGTCGTGCAATGTGGTCGCGGCTGCGGGCCGCCCGGTGTCGTTCACCTGCTGCCGAATGGCGCGCTGCGCCACGGGAAGCAGATCCGGCACCGTGGCAGACCAGTCACCGTCGGCGAGCCGGCCCACCAGGAACAGGTAGGCCTCGAACATCGCGTCCAACACGCCCGGCGGAAACAGCTCCGCGACCGCATCCCACTCCACCACGAGGCCGCCGTCGGACTCGTATACCTTGCAGTCCAGCCACGTCTGTGGCGTCTGCATCACGCCCCAGACCCGCTCGCCGAAGGCGGTGGACTCTACCAACTCGGCCCCTTCGGGAAGTCCGAGCACACTGGTGAACACCACCGGCATGGCGACCTCGTTGGTACCCGAGCGGCGCGCGAGCTCACGCAGAACCCACACCGCGGAGACCTCGCGGTGGCTGAGGTCGCGGCCCAGTTGCTCCTGCACCCGCCGCACCCCGGTGGCGAACGGCTCGCCGGCGCTACGTCGGCAGGCGACCAGGAGCAGCGACGTGAAGTCCCCTACCACGCGGTTGATGTCCGGGTGCACATCCGAGCGGTCGAACACGGTGAGGTTGACGGTGAGGTCACGCTGCCCGCTCCACACCCCCAGTACCTCCGCGTAACAGGTCAGCAGAGTGGTCGCTGTGGTGACCCCGTGTGCGCGGGCCGATGCGCCGATCGCGCGCCACTGCTCGGTGTCGATTCGTCGGACACGCCGTTCAAAGCGCGGCGCGTGCAGCATTGCCGGATCGACGGCCAACGGCAGCGCAGGCGCGGGCGGCAGTTGTGCCAGTCGGTCTCGCCAGTACGAGCGCGCCTGGTCGACGGCCGCGGGCTGCGGTACCACCTGGTGCACGTAGTCACGGAAGTTCAGGGTGACGGGCGGCAGCTCGAGCTCTGGCTCACGGTAGAGCCGGTCGAGCTCGGAGAGCACGATCATGATGCTGAGACCGTCGAGCACGAGGTTGTTCATGCTGACCCCGATCCGCGTCCGCGCCCGACCGTCGAGCCGGTAGCGGACCGCACGCAGGTCGCACAGCGGCCAGTGTTGCGGATCCCGAACCTGATGCGACATCTGCGCCCGCAAGTCCGCGAGCGCGCCCTCGTATTCCGCCTGCGCGTCCACCACGGGGATCCGGAACCAGGGCACCTCGGCGAGTACCCGCTGCTGACCCGCGGCATCGATCACCGCACGCAGCATCGGATGGCGAGTGATCAGCCGGCTCCAGGCGTCCTCCAACCGGATCACGTCGACGTCCACGCCGTCGAACTCCGTGTAGAAGTGCGCGTCGACACCACCGAGCGTCATGCGCATGTCCCGGCCGATCCAATACGCGCGCTGCACATCCGATATCGGGAAGGGCTCCAACCAGGAGTCGGGATCGGCGACGATACCGATGTCACGAAGCTCCCGCGTCTCGTCGCTCAGTGACAGGGCCAGGCTGCTCGCCGACAGCGCGGATGCGAAATCCGCGAGGGTGCGATTCTCGTACAGATCGGCCAGCTTCACACCGGGAAACCTCCCGATCATCCGGGTCGCGAGCATCGAATCCCCGCCGAGCACGAAGAAGTCGTGCTCGCGACCCATCTCGACGATGCCGAGGATCTGCGACCACACCGCCGCCACCTGTCGCTCGGCGGTCGTGTCGGGAGGCGTCAGCGGGACCGATTCCGAGCCAGATGTGTTCTCGTCCATCAACTCCCGCAGTGCCGCGCGGTCGATCTTGCCGTTCGGTGACAGGGGCAGCTGTTCGAGCACCCGAACGCGGTCCGGAAGCATCGCCTCCGGGAGCCGGTCGGTCACGAACTCCACCACCTCGGCCGGGTCGACATCAGCACCAGGGACCGGTGTCACGGCCGCGGTCGCCCGGTTGCCGATCGCCACCGCGACAGCTCTGCTCACGGCGGGATGCGCGGTGAGCGCCGCCTCGATCTCGCCGAGATCGACCCGGTGCCCCCGGATCTTCACCTGATGGTCGGTGCGACCGAGGAACTCCAGCGTCCCGTCCGGCCAGTAGCGCGCGAGATCGCCGGTGCGGTACCAGCCCGAGCCGAACTTGGCCCGGGTGAGGTCGGGGTCGGCGAGGTATCCCCGCGCCACTCCCGCGCCGCCGATGTGCAGCTCGCCGGGTACCCAGTCCGGCCGGTCACGGCCGAGCGCATCGACGACCCGACAGCGAACGTTGCGCAGCGGAACGCCATAGGGCACCGACCGCCATTGCGGCGCGATGCTGTCCACGATCTGGATCGTCGAGTGGATCGCCGTTTCCGTGGTTCCACCGAGGGCGGCGAACACACAGTCCGGCGCCAGCTCGTGTAGCCGGCCGGGCAGATCGGGCCCGACCCAGTCACCTCCGACCAGCACACACCGCAACGGCAGCGCAGCGTCACCTTCGAGCCCCGGCGTGGACCGCAGTTCCGCGCCGCGGCTCGTGACGAGCATGTCGAGAACTGCCGGAACGCAGTTGAGCACCGTGACACGGTGTGTCGCGATGAGATCGGCCCAGACTGCGGGGTCGCGGCGCTCGTGCTCGCGCACCACCACCACGGCACCACCGACGGTCAGCGGAGCAAACATGTCGAACACGGAGAGGTCGAAGTCGAGCGCCGAGACTGCCAGGGTTCGGTCACTCGCGGACATCTCGAACCTGGCGGTGAGGTCGTCGATGGTGTTGGCGGCCGCCGAATGCGGAATCTGCACGCCCTTGGGTTCTCCGGTGGAGCCCGAGGTGAACAGCACATAGGCCAGGTCGCTCCCGTCGGCATCGGAGTGGGGACCCGCGTTGGCGAGGATGCGGTCGCGTCGATGCGGCGGCTGATCGATCCCGACCGGCAGATACGCCGATCCCGCCGCGAGGATGCCCAACACCCGGACGATCTGTTCCGGCCCCTTCGGAAGGTGCACCGGAATGATGTGTCCGGCCGGCAATGTCGCGGCGAGCTCGCGCGCCTGGCGGGCCAGCTCGCCGTAGCTGAGACTGCCCTCCGTACCTTCACTCGCCGTGCCCCACAACACGGCGGGCGCATCCGGTGTGGCATCGGCGAGTGCGAAGACCCGCTCGTGCAGCGATGCGCCTGATTGTGGCGCCGTCGTGGCGTTGACCGCGGCGCGGACCGCCAACTGCTCATCCGGGCGAAGATCGGGAACCGGCTCGTCCCACGCCGACTCGGTGGTGCACAAGCGGTTCAGCAGCCCGGTGTACGCCCCGAACATCGCCTCGAGGACTCCCGGCGCTAAGGCGTCCCGGCGGGCGTCCCAGTTCACCAGCAGACCGTCGTCGAACTCGGTGACCTGTGCGTCCAGAAGGACCTGTGGCCCCTGGGAGACGATCCAGACCGGGTCGCCGAAGCAGTCGCGCACGAGCGGGTCGAACAGTTCGCCGAGGCCTAGGGCGCTGGTGTACACGACGGGCGCCAGCATGGTCTCACCGTGGTGTCGACCCAGGTCGCGCAGCACTTCCACACCCGGATACGCGGCGTGGGCGGCATCGGCGCGAAACTGCGACTGCACGGCGCCGGCCCGCTCGGCGAACGTGCCGGGCACGGTCGCGTCGACGGCCACCAACACCGACGAGGTGAAGTCGCCGACGAGCCCAGCCACGTCGGGATGTACGGGTTCCCGGTCGAACAAGGGGAGGTTGAGCAGGAACTTCTGCTCGGAACTCCACGCCGCGATCACCTCGGCAAAGGCCGCGGCGACGGCGATGGCCGGGGTCAATCCCCGCCTCCGCGCCTGGCGTTCCAGCTCACGGCGGGCCTCGGGGGCTAGCCAGCTGTGCCTGCGGATCACCCGAGAATCCACTGTCGCACCGGATTTCGGTAGCTCTGGTGCGGCGGGCAGCCTCGGCAGGCGATCACGCCAGTAGGCTCGCGCCGCTTCGTACTCGGCCGATCCGGAAGCGCGCCGCGCATGTTCGGCGAGATAGCGGGCGTAGCTGTAGCCCAGTTCGGGAAGCAGCGCCTGTGGATCCCGGTACAGCGCAGCCAGATCGGCGAACAGAACCCGCAGGCTCTGCGCGTCGGCGGCGAGCATGTCGAGGTTCACGTGAACCCTGGTGCCGTCGGGGGTGAGTGAGAGCTGGATGTCGAACACCTCCCCCCGAGCGACATCCAACTGCCGATGTGACAATTCGGCGCGTACCCTCTCCAACCCGTCGGGGTCGTGACGGAAGTCGCGCACGTGCAGACCACGCCACGGGCTTTCGGTCAGAATCCGTTGCCTGCCATCGATATCGAAGGCGGCCCGCAGCATGTCGTGGCGGCGTAACAGCGCGCGCACCGCAGCCTCCAGCCGGGCGGGCTCGAGGTCGCGGCCGTCGAACTCGTTGTAGAAGTGTGCGGCCACACCACCGAGATGTCGGGTGTCCTGACGGCCCGCCCAGTACGCATGCTGCATCGTGGCGAGATCGAACGGCTGACCAGGCGAAGGAACGACGGGTGTGTCGTCGACGCCGAGTTCGGGGCCGTCGTGGCCGACTCCGCTGACCAGCGTCACCCACTCCGACAATGTGGGTCGTTCGAGTAGATCGACGAACCGGACGACCGATCCCGTGCGACGCCACTGTCCGGCCAACTTCATTGCACTGATCGAGTCGAGTCCGCGCAGCGTCAGATCCTCATCCGGATCGAGCGCTGCGACGGGAACGCCGAGAACGTCTGCGACACAAGCAACTACCTCGTGGGGCGCGATGGACACCCATTCCTCCTGACTGGGAAGTTCGTGGCGCGTACAGTAGCATTCATGAAAATGATTGTCATTACGAGGTGGGAGGTGGCGAGTTGACGACTCCGGTTCGTTGCGAATGCGCTCGGCAGGCACGATGGGCGACTTGATCCGCGCCGGCCGCGGTCGGTTGATTGCGGCATTGGCCTGTCAGGCGTTGGCAGCCGCCGTGGGGGTGGTGCCGTTCGCCGCCGTCGCCGAGCTGGGCCGCAGACTGCTGTGCGACGGCGATCCGTGGCCCGCCGTCATCGCGGCGGTCGCGGCCCTGGTCGTGCGGCTGGCGTTGTTGCTCGCGGCGGCGACGCTGACGCACTACGCCGACAATGACATTCAGCTGTCCGTGCGACGTTCGATCGCAGCACGGGTGGGGCGGGTGCCGCTCGGCTGGTTCGACAAGCGCGGATCAGGTGTGGTCCGCAAGGCGGTCGGCGACGATGTAGCGGCGATGCACCAGGTCATCGCGCATTCCTGCCTGGATATCACCGACGCCGTGGTCACTCCGCTGGTATGCCTGGCCTACCTGCTCTGGGTGGACTGGCAGATGGCGCTCATCACGATGATCCCGCTGGTGGTCGGCATCGAGCTGTTTCGCCGCGCCATGGCGGGTTACAGCGACGGCATGAGGGACTACACCGAGGCGATGGCGGACATCAGTACCAGTGCAGTCGAGTTCATACAGGGCATCGCGGTGGTCAAGGCGTTCGGGCAGACCGGACGCGCGCACCGACGCTATCTCGACGCAGCCGACAAATTCAGCGACTTCTTCACAGGCTGGATCCGCCGAACGAGCGCCCTGTCGGCCGCCGCCCAGCTCGCGCTGTCGCCGGTCTCGATGCTCACTGCCGTGCTCGCCGGCGGGGCCCTGCTGGTGCAGACCGGCCACCTGGTCGCCGTGGATCTGCTGCCGTTCGCGCTGCTCGGATTGGCGTTGTCGGCGCCGGTGCAGACCCTGGCGCAGTCCGGCCAGGCGATGCAGACAAGCATGGAGGCGGCCAACGATATTCGCGCCCTGCTCGCGACGCCGGAGCTGCCATACGGGACCGTGACCCGCCCCGTCGACCCGGCAGGCGCGACGGTCCGATTCGAGAACATCCGATTCGGCTACGACGACACCACGGACGCCCTCACGGGAATCGACCTGGATCTGCGGCCGGGAACGCTCACCGCCGTGGTGGGTCCTTCGGGTTCGGGCAAGAGCACTCTGGCGTCACTGATTCCCCGGTTCCACGATCCGAACGAGGGCCGTATCACCATCGACGGTGTGGACGTGCGGGACCTCTCCGAGGAGAGTCTCTACCGCAGCGTGGGATTCGTCTTCCAAGACGTGCGCCTGCTGCGGATGAGCGTGCGAGACAACATCGCCCTGGCCAAGCCGGGCGCCACACTGGCCGAGATCGGGGCTGCCGCCGAGGCCGCCGCCATCGACGACCGCATCCGCGCCCTGCCCGACGGATACGACACCGTCGGCGCGGCGTTGTCGGGTGGAGAGGCGCAGCGAGTGTCCATAGCGCGCGCGGCACTCGCCGACGCACCGGTACTGGTACTCGACGAGGCAACAGCGTTCGCCGATCCGGCCTCCGAGGCCGCCATCCAGCAGGGACTGTCTCGGCTCACGGCCGGCCAGACAGTGCTCGTCGTCGCACACCGCCTCGGGACGATCGTCGCCGCCGACCAGATCGTTGTCCTCGACCGCGGCCGGATCGCCGAACGCGGCACACATGCCGAACTGCTGACCCTGGGCGGCCGCTACGCGGCCATGTGGGCAGCGTGGGAAGGAGTCGACGCATGATCGGCTTGTTGCTCAGGATCACCGAGGATGACGACTCGCCGAGTCGAGCATCCGGCACCGGCCTGCGATTCGTTCTCACACTCACGGTGCTCACGGCCGTCGCCCAGGGCGTGGCGTTCGCCCTACTCGTGCCGGTGCTGCGCACCTTGCTCGGACCGACGCCGAGCGATTGTTGGCCGTGGCTGGGTGGTTTCGCCGCCGCCGTCGCGGTCTTCGGAGTGCTGATGATGCGCACCACGCTCGCCGGGTATGAGCTGGGCGGTGCGATCCTGCGCACGTTGCATCACCGGCTCGGCGACCACATCGCCACGCTCCCGCTGGGCTGGTTCGCAGGCGAACGCGTCGGGCAGGTGAGCACCCTTGCCGGCGAAGGCATCATGCACGTGGCCAATGCGGTTGCCAATCTCCTGCGACCGATTGTGTTCGCGGTGGTCACACCGGTGACCGTGGTGCTGCTCATGTTCCTCTTCGACTGGCGCATCGCGCTGGTCATGCTCGCGACGACCCCCGTGATCGCGGCGACCTTCTGGTTGACCGGCCTACTGGTGGCGCGGGCGGAACGCGGCACGCATGCCGCAACGGCCGTAGCGGGGACCCGGGTCGTCGAGTTCGCGCAGTCACAGCGGATTCTGCGGTCCTGCGGCCAGATCACCCGCGGATACGCCGCGCTCGACGAGGCGCTACTGGCGCAGCGTGACGCTGGGCGAGCCCTGGTGACCGCGGTGGTTCCGGGGCTGGTCACATTCACGTTCGTGGTGCAGGCGGCCTTCACGGCGGTCCTGTGGTACGGCACATACCTGGCGGCGGCGGGCTCGGTCGACCCGGCAACGCTGTTGGCGATGCTGGTGCTCGCGGTTCGCTTCGTCGAACCGCTGATCGCCGCCAGCGGGCTCAGTGCCGCGTTGAAGGTGGCTCGCAACCACCTGCATCGAGTGCAGGACATCCTCGATACCCCTCCCCTGCCGGAACCCGCCGCACCTGTGCGTCCACGCGGTGCCGACATCGAGTTCGACGAGGTCACCTTCGGATACGGCGACCAGCCGGTCCTCGACGGGGTCTCCTTCCTGGCGGCCGCGGGCAGCCTGACCGCATTGGCCGGCGCCTCAGGTGCGGGCAAGACCACCGTCACCAGGCTGATCGCCCGGTTCTTCGACACCGACTCCGGCAGCGTGCTGGTGGGCGGACAGGATGTGCGCGACGTGCAGTCCGACGTGCTGATGTCGATGGTGTCGATGGTGTTCCAGGACGTGTACCTGTTCGACGTCTCGATCCTCGACAACATCCGGCTGGCCCGCCCGGACGCCACCGAGGAGGAGATTCGACAGGCGGCGGCCGCAGCCCGAGTGGACGAGATCGTCGCGCGGCTGCCCGACGGTTGGGACACCCGGGTCGGCGAGGGGGGCACCATCCTCTCCGGCGGCGAACGCCAACGGGTCGCGATCGCTCGAGCCATGCTGAAGGACGCACCCATCGTGATCGCCGACGAGCCGACCTCGGCGCTGGACCCGGAGAACGAAGTAGCGATCCGCGACGGTCTGCACGCGCTGGCGCAGGACCGGACCGTCGTGGTGATCGCCCACCGCCCCGCCACCCTCGTCGCCGCCGCCCAGGTGTTGTTCCTCGCGGACGGCAGGATCGTCGAACGTGGCCGACACGACGACCTGCTCGTGGCCGGGGGCCGCTACGCGGAGTTCTGGCGCAGCCGGGAACGTGCTCGCGGCTGGCGCATCGGCACCGAGGGCGCCGTCACACCGAGTCGAGCAACCGACACCGAATGCCCAAGTCCCGCCGGCACCGATCAGACCATGACAATGCAGGGAGCTCGACAGTGACACCATCGCTCAACAGCAAGTTCGACGTCGCCGTCCTCGGTGCGGGCATCGCGGGCAGCACCCTCGCCGCGATCTTGGCCCGACACGGCGTCAAGGTGCTGCTCCTCGACTCCGGAGTGCATCCGCGCTTCGCGATCGGGGAATCCACCATTCCCTACGCGACGTCCACGATGCACATCCTGGCCGAGCGCTATCAGGTCCCGGAGTTGGCACCGCTGTCCAGCTTCACCGAGACCGCCGCCCACGTGAGCACGATGTGCGGGCAGAAACAGAACTTCGGATTCGTCTATCACGAGGAGGGCAAGCCCGCCGAGGCCGAGCAAGCCAATCAGGTCGTGGTGCCGACGTGGTGGCGCACGGAGGCTCATTGGTTCCGCCAGGACATCGACACCTATGTGTTCAACCTCGCCGTCCGCTACGGCGCTGTGCCCCAACTCAATACGACAATCAGCGACATCGACATCGAACCGGATGGCGGCGTCGAGCTGTCCACGCCGTCCGGTGAGACGTTCACGGCGGAGTATCTGGTCGACGCAACAGGCTTCCGTTCGGTCCTGGCCGAGCGTTTCCAGCTGCGGGAACTGCCCACGCGGGCGCGCACCCACTCACGTTCGCTGTTCACGCACATGATCGGCGTCGAGCCCTACGACGATGTGACGCCGCTTCGCTACGGTCAGCCCAGTCGATGGCACGACGGCACCTTGCACCATGTCTTCGACGGCGGCTGGCTCTGGGTGATTCCCTTCGACAATCACGAACGCTCGATGAACCCGTTGTGCAGCGTGGGGCTCACCCTCACCGGACCGGCCGCCCTGGCGGACCGCGAAACGCCGGAGAAGGAGTTCGCCGACTTCTTGCGACGCTTCCCCGCAGTCGCCGAGCAGTTCCGAGGCGCCAAGGCGGTCCGGCCGTGGGTGAGCACCGGGCGGTTGCAGTACTCCGCCACGAACACCGTCGGCGACCGGTTCTGCCTCACCGCGCAATCCGCGGGCGCCATCGACGCGCTGTTCTCACGGGGCCTCGCCAACTCGTTCCACACCGTGAACTCACTTGCCTGGCGTCTCATCGAAGCAGCGCGGGAAAAGGACTGGTCGACGCAGCGGTTCGTCGATGTCGACGCGATACAACAGCGGATGTTCGACATGCACGACGATCTCGCCTACTCGTCGTATGTGGCGTTCCGCGATTACGCGCTGTGGAATGTGATGGTCAGGGTGTGGGACACGTTCAATTTCTACATGGAAGCCACTCTCGCGCACACCCTTTCGCGATACCAGACCAGCCGCGACGATCGACTGTTCCGCGCTCACGAGCGCGGTGATGCCGAGCTGGCCGTGATGGTGCGGGAACTGCTGACGACGGCCCGCACCACCTGCGAAGCCGTGGATCGGGGCGAACTGTCACCGAGGGCGGCAGCAGACGCCCTGCGCGCGCAGCTCGAGCAAGGACAGTTCTGGCCCGACTACATGCCGCAGGGGCAGCCCCACACCAGATACTTCTACTCGAACCAGGACCTGGCGACGCAGTTCATGTATTGGACCCGAACAGAGGCCCCGCAGCGCATCCGAGAGTCCTTCGTGTGATGACCCAGCCATGTGCGATGTCGAGGAGGACTGCCTCGTGACGCGAGAGCTCCGGCTCGGGAAAGCGGGGTCCGAGCGGACCGTGCCTGTCGAAGGGGTCGACCCGATCGCGGTGGTCGCCGCTGTGGTCGGGTCGGGGCTGCTGACCGACTATGTGGTGTACGAGAGATCCCAAAGCTGGTACATCGCGAGTGATCCGCTCGGCGAAGTGACGGTTGGCCGGGATTGGATTCACTCGACACTCGGGGGCGAGTTCGCCGAGAACTGGGTGGGCAACCCGTGGCCCCAGGTGCACGCCGCGTTGCGGCGGACGCCGGTCGACCAATGGCGCGCCTATGGGTGGGCCTGCTTCGAGCTGTGCCGACCCGCCCTGGCGACACCCTCCGACGTGCTCGCGCACATCATGGTTCCCACCGTGGAGTTGGAGATCAGCGACGGATCGATCCGCACCCTGTCGGCGAACGAGGACCTGTGTGCCGACCTGGTGGATGTCATCTCCAATCTGCCCGAAGGCCGACCGGTTCCCGTGCGGACCAACGAAGTCGACCAGCGGTATCACCGTCAGGTGGCGGCAGCCATCGGCCGAATACACAGCGGACGCCTGCAGAAGGTGATCCTGTCGCGCGCCGTGGATGTGCCGTTCGAAGTGGACATGCCCGCGACCTACGTCGCTGGGCGCCGGGCCAACGCGCCTGCACGTTCCTTCCTGCTTGACCTCGGCGGATGGCAGGCGGCCGGGTTCAGCCCGGAGACCATATTGGAAACGGACGAGTCCGGATTGGCGGCCACGCAGCCGCTGGCAGGAACCAGGGCGCGTACGGGGAACACCGAGGTCGACCTGGCGCTCGGTACGGAGCTGCTCGCCGACGCCAAAGAGATCTACGAGCACGCCACATCGGTGAAACTCGCATTCGACGAACTGGACACGGTCGGCTGCGCCGGAACGACCAGAGTCAGCGAGTTCCTCGCGATCAAGAACCGGGGAAGCGTGCAACACCTGGGCTCGCGGGTCGAGACAACCCTGGCACGAGAACGGACGTCGTGGGATGCGCTGGCCGCCGTCTTCCCCGCGGTCACCGCCTCCGGCATCCCCAAGGAAGTGGCATGCGAGACGATCGGCGAACTCGAATCCGAGCCGCGCGGCCTCTACAGCGGTGCGGTACTGATGGCCGACAGCACGGGCGCGCTCGATGCGGCACTGGTGTTGCGCGCCGTGTACCAGCGCGACGGGCGGGCGTGGCTGCGGGCCGGGGCCGGGATCGTCGCGGCCTCCAACCCTGTACGTGAGCACGAGGAGACCTGCGAGAAGTTCAACAGCGTCGCGCCGTATGTCGTTCCCACTACTGTCGCCGAGCCGCAGCTCGACAGGAACTCATCGTTCTCTCCGATATCAACATTTACTGGGAGACAAGATTCGTGACATCGTCTACCGCCGCACCGAACCATCGCGAGGGTTTCGTCCCGCTTCCCGCCGATGTCGCGGACACCTACCGTCGGGCTGGATACTGGACCGGTCAGCCGCTAGATGACCTGCTTCGCAACGGTGCCAGACAGTGGCCCGACCGGCCCGCCCTGCTCGCCGACGCCGGGTCGCACACCTATTCCGAGCTCGACGACGACGCCGACCGTATGGCGCACGGATTCCTCGGGCTCGGCGTCACTCCAGGGGATCGGGTCGTCGTGCAGCTGCCGAACGTGCCCGAGTTCGTGCCGGTGCTGTTCGGGCTGCTGCGGGCAGGGGCGGTTCCCGTACTCGCGCTGCCGGCCCATCGGCGCGCCGAGATCGAGCACCTTGCCTCGACATCCGGCGCGACGACCTACCTCGCGGCCGGCACGTTCGGCGGCTTCGACTACCGCGATTTGGCCGCAGCGGTCTGCGCCGCCGTGCCGACACTGCGACACGTGGCGATTCTCGGCGAGGCCGGGGACTTCCCGGACCTGCGTTCACTTGCGGCCGACGGTGGCACGCTGCCGGACCTCGATCCGACCGATATCGCGTTGATGCTCGTCTCGGGCGGCACCACCGGCCTGCCGAAACTCATCCCCCGCACCCACGATGACTACCTCTACAACGCGACGGCCAGTGCGCAGGTGTGCGCGCTCGGGCCGGACGACGTGTATCTGGCGACTCTTCCTGCCGCACATAATTTTCCACTCGGCTGTCCGGGCATCCTCGGCACCCTCGCGTCCGGTGGCGCGGTCGCGTTCGTCACCGATCCCAGTCCCGAGACCGCCTTCGCCGCGATCGAACGACACCGGGTCACGGTCACCGCCGTGGTGCCACCGCTGGCCCAGCTATGGTGCGCCGCAGCCGAATGGGAGCCGAACGATCTGTCGTCGCTGCGGCTGTTGCAGGTCGGCGGCGCGCGGCTGGCCGAGGTCAATGCCCGTGCCGTGGAACCCGCGCTCGGCGTGAAACTGCAGCAGGTGTTCGGAATGGCCGAAGGCCTGATCAACTACACCCGGCTCGATGATTCCGACGACATCGTCTGCACCACGCAGGGCCGTCCGCTGTCACCAGCGGACGAGGTGCGAATCGTCGACGGCGACGGCAATGAGGTGGCCCCCGGCACGGAGGGCGAACTGCTCACCCGCGGGCCATATACGATCCGTGGCTACTATCGTGCGCCACAGCACAACCCACACGCCTTCACATCCGACGGCTTCTACCGCACCGGGGATGTCGTGCGCCGGCTGCCAAGTGGCCACCTGGTGGTTTCCGGACGCATCAAAGATGTCATCAACCGTGGCGGCGAGAACATCTCCTGCGACGAACTCGAAGAGCACCTGAGTGCCCATCCGGCAGTCCGGCACGCCGCCGCCATCGGCGTCCCCGACGCGATACTCGGCGAGAGAGTCTGCGCTGTTGTTGTCGTCGACGGCTCGATGCCCGCGCTCGCCGACATCAAGAGGTTTCTCACAGATCGCGGCCTAGCCACTTATAAACTTCCCGACCAGCTACGACGGGCCGAAGCACTGCCGCTGACTGCTGTCGGCAAGGTCGACAAGAAATCACTGCGTTCGCAGATCCAAAAGGAACGATCCGAAATGGGCACGACCGGACCGAACCTCCCCTGTTGACGGTCAGACGGTCTCCGAGTTTGTGGACAAGAAACCGGTGACCGGACACCCCACCCCGCACTAGGCTGAGGACCATCCACTCACCGGATCGATTCTGGGCTCAGGGGGCAAATTCCAATGCCGGGTGTTCTGACGAAGACGATCGATACGCTTGGGGCGGCGAGGGTGATGATGCGGGCGGGTCTCGTCCCGTTTCCCCGGGTCGACCGGGGTATCGCGGCCATCCTCGCGGTCCGCAAGTACGGCCCCTTCGCCGGGCCGATCCACGCGCACGCCGAGGCAGGACTCGACGCGGTCGCGATCATCGACGAGCGCGGGCAGTTGACCTACGCCCAACTCGAACAGCAGTCCAACGCCCTGGTGCGGGCGTGGGAGGCGAACGGCATCGCTCCCGGGTCGGTGATGGGCGCGATGTGCCGCAACCACCGTGGCCTGGTCCTCACGATGCTCGCCGCCGCGAAGCTGGGCGCCAAGCTGGTCCTGATGAACACCGGCTTCGCTCCCCCGCAGCTGGTAGATGTCGCTGCCCGCGAACAGGTTCGGTCATTCGTCTATGACGAGGAGTTCGCCGACGTCGCCGCCGCCCTGCCCTCGGACGTGCGGCTCTTCCTTTCCTGGGGCGAGGACGCCGGACGTGGGACCCGCACGCTCGACGATCTCATCTCCGGTCAGCCCACCCACGCCGTCCCCCATCCGGCCACGCACGGCAGCTTCGTACTGCTCACCAGCGGCACCACAGGAACCCCGAAGGGCGCACCGCGCGAGCGCACTTCGCCGCTGGCATCCGCCCAGTTCCTCGACCGGGTGCCGCTACGTCCCGGTCAGACCATGGTGATGGCGGCGCCCGCCTTCCACGGAACCGGCATGTCCCAGTTCGCGATCGCCCTCGCGCTCGGCCAGACGGTCGTCATGCAGCGCAGATTCGACCCCGAGGGCAGCGTCCGCCTCGTCGCCGAGCAGCGGGCCGACGTCCTCGTCGTGGTCCCGACCATGCTGCAGCGGATCATCGACCTCGGCCCCGAGGTCCTGTCGAAGTACGACACCACCAACCTCAAGATCATCTTCGCCGCCGGGTCCGCCATATCCCCCGATCTGTGCAGGCGCACCACCGGAGCCTTCGGACATGTGCTGCACAACCTGTACGGCTCAACGGAAGTCGCGGTCGCGACGGTCGCAACGCCTGCCGATCTCGCGCTCGCACCCGGCACCGCGGGACGAGCGCCGGTGACCTGTCACGTCGAGCTCTACGACGACGCCGGGGTGCGGATAACCGAACCCGAGACGGTGGGCCGGATCTTCGTCTCCAGTGGACTGAGCTTCAGCGGATACACCGACGGCCGCGACAAGGAGCGGATCAACGGGCTGCTCGCCTCCGGCGATGTCGGGCACTTCGACAGGGACGGACTGCTCTTCGTCGACGGTCGCGACGACGACATGATCGTCTCGGGCGGCGAGAACGTATACCCGCTCGAGGTCGAGAACCTGCTCTACGAGCGCCCGGACGTGCTGGAGGTGGCGGTGATCGGCGTCGACGATGCCGAGTTCGGCCACCGGCTCAAGGCATTCGTGGTGCCGACCCCGGACTCCGCACCCGACGATCAGGTGCTCAAGGCCTACGTGAAGGAGCACCTCGCCCGCTACAAGGTGCCCCGCGAAGTGGTGTTCCTAGAGGAGTTGCCCCGCAATGCCACCGGAAAGTTGCTCCGGCGGGTCCTGATCGAGATGGAAACCCCTAAGGACTAGCCGAGGAACGCACCGATGATGGTGCGGCCGACGGCCTCGATCTCCGCCAGCTGATCCACGTCGGGTGCCGTGCCCGCAGGCATGTGCTCGCGCAGCACGGGCAGCTCGGCAGCCGTCAGCTCGACATGGAACTGCAGACCGTACGCGTTGTCCCCGACGCGGAAGGCCTGGTGCGGATAGGCCGCGCTGCCCGCGAGCAGCAACGCCCCCTCCGGCAGGTCGAAGGTGTCGCCGTGCCAATGCACGACCGGCATCTCGCCACCGATTCCACCGAAGACCTTGTCCGACTTGGCGGCATCGGTGAGGGTGACCGACCCGGCACCGAATTCTCCTGCGGGGCCCTCGAATACGTTCGCCCCCAGTGCCGCTGCGAGAAGCTGGGCACCGAGGCACACCCCGATCACCGGGACACCGAGAGCGAGGCAGTCACGGATGAGCGCGCGTTCGGCCGCAAGGTGCGGGTGGCCGACGTCGTCGAGTGCATTCATCGGACCACCCATGACCACCAGTCCGGCACACTCGGACGCCTCCGGGAGGCTGTC
Organism: Rhodococcus sp. NPDC055112; assembly: GCF_053607505.1. Classification (NCBI taxonomy): domain Bacteria; kingdom Bacillati; phylum Actinomycetota; class Actinomycetes; order Mycobacteriales; family Nocardiaceae; genus Rhodococcus; species Rhodococcus sp. NPDC055112. Next base: position 2,021 of record NZ_JBSGTR010000025.1, on the reverse strand, counting down.
GCCGTCGAAGGGCTCGCAGACCGAGTAGCCGATCCCCCGCGCGCTGAGCACGGTGCCGATCAGGGCAGGCCCCTCGAAGGCGACATGTTTGATGATCCACCAGGTTCGAGTCACCGGCCAAGACTGGCACAACAGTGACATCGCGGAGAAACGACGAAAGCCCGGTCCGAAGACCGGGCTTTCGTTCATTGGTAGCGGGGACAGGATTTGAACCTGCGACCTCTGGGTTATGAGCCCAGCGAGCTACCGAGCTGCTCCACCCCGCGCTGCACTGATAACTCTACACGAGAATTGGGGCACTCCTGACCACAGCCGAATCCAGCGAATCGGCGGCCCGATCCAGCGCCTCCCACGTCGACTCGTAGCGCCTGCGCGTCACCTCGTCCGCATCCTGCAGCAGGGCATCCAAGAGCAGCTTCGGGTCGCGTCGCCACGACTCCACGACACCCGCGACCTCCCGGTCGGAGAACACACCCGATCGGGTAACCGCGGAGATCCACTCATCGAACACACCGCATCGGATCCGCTCGACGGCATCGAGATCGAAGCCACCCTCGACGAAATCGTAGGAGAACATCGCGGCGACGAAGTCACCATGAACCAACTGTTCGGTCTTCATGGGGTGGGTACCTTCCGTGGCGTGGCTGGCGAGACACCTCATAGCCTCCAGCCCGCCGGGCCCCATGACGACGGGAGTACTACCCGGTGACATACCTGTTTTCCCATCGGAAAACCCCGGAAACGACGAAAGCCCGGTCCGAGGACCGGGCTTTCGTTCTTTGGTAGCGGGGACAGGATTTGAACCTGCGACCTCTGGGTTATGAGCCCAGCGAGCTACCGAGCTGCTCCACCCCGCGATGCATGAATGAAGTTACACGAGCGGAGGAACAGAACACAAATCGCGTACGGCGGGTCCGGAAACCGCCCCCGGGCAGCACGGAAACGGGTGACCCAAGGCACAAATGGGCCGTGATCCCAGCCACATAACGGGCGCGTAACGAACACGCATCCGGTTGACAACGGCGCGTACTCACCAGCGGAAATGTCAGTTCCGGCGCGGATTTTCGGGTGCGGGCGACGTCCGGCCGCCGGGATGACCGTGTCGAAAATGTTGCGTACGGTCGCCACCGGCCCGAAACAACCGGGCTTAAGCCGACCCGCCGCTGCTCACTCTGCCCCGCGGGATCGGAACCCCGAAACCTTCGAGGGGCAGGGACGCGGCGCCAGTGATTGTGCCGGGCGAGAGGAACTTCACTCCGCCCCAGGCCGGCCCGTTCGCAAGCGCGGAGAGGATTCACCCCGCATGACGACTCGCAAGATGACCACGCGTGCCCTCGGATGGGTTGCCACCACCGGCGCACTCGTCGCAGTTCCCTTCGGCCTCGCCACCGGCACCGCCAACGCCGCCTCCCACAACTGGGACGGCGTCGCGCAGTGCGAGAGCGGCGGCAACTGGGGCACCAACACCGGCAACGGCTACTACGGCGGCCTGCAGTTCTCCCAGAGCACCTGGACCGCCAACGGCGGCAGCGGCTCGCCGCACGGCGCCTCCAAGGCCGAGCAGGTCCGCGTCGCGGAGAACACCCTCGCCAGCCAGGGCCCCGGCGCCTGGCCGGTGTGCGGTCAGTACCTGACCACCGCAACCGAGGACGTTGCCCCGGAGCCGGCCCCCGCGCCCGCCCCCGCCCCCGCCCCGGTCGAGATCCCGGCCGTTCCTGCCGTCATCGCCCCGGCCCTGCCCGCCCTGGAGACCATCCCGGCGCCGACCGCCGACCAGGTGAAGAAGGCGTCCGACGCTGCCGTCGCCCTGGCGGACCAGCACGGCTTCGGCGATCAGATCCAGCAGCTGATCGCCAACAACGGTGTGGCCCTCGCGAGCCTGACCCGCTGATCCAGCTCCACAGCAAAGGGGCCCTGCCATCCGGTCTGAACTGCTCCCCGGAAGTTGGACTGAGAAATTCAGTTCCGACTTCCGGGGAGCAGTTGTATGCGTGCACGAATTCCACTATCTGAGGATCAGC
>NZ_JBSGTR010000024.1:0-68431 GCF_053607505.1 Rhodococcus sp. NPDC055112 | reverse complement strand
CGCAGCGTGTCCGCGAACGCCTTCAGTTCCTGCCCGGCCGCTGCCCGCTCGAGGTACTGGGCGGGGCTGAGGCCGAGATCGCGTTGGATCGCGGCGACCATGTCCGCGGGCAGCGCGGGTGCCGGCGGGGTGGGTTCGGCCTGGGCGAGGGCCACGCAGGGCGCGACCAGAAGCAGTGCCGTCGTGCCGATCATCGCGGCACGGCGGGCTCGGGTACTACGCATGGGGACCTTTCGGATTGAGCGTTGCCGGTACGACCAAGCGTTGGAGCCGGGTCAGCGCCAGAGACTGTAGGGGTCATTTCCGCCGCTGCCTACCGAAAATTGATGGGATGAATGTCGACTCGGCAGCGCGCGACAGCGCCCCGAACCTGCGATCGGGGTGCCACCCCGCAAGCGAAAGGGGACTCGGACGCGAGAGTTCGTGTCCAAGGCCCCTTTTCGAGAATCCTGTGCGCCTAGTGGCTCGTCACGGATCGTTGGTTGGGTGATCCCCGATATTGAATGAGGTGCGCAGGCCTCGACCTCGAACAAGCCGGCCGGACGGCAGCGGCATCACCGCGGCTACCGACCCGCTGAGGCCGTTTGCCCCTTCGGCGCGAACCTGAGGCATCCAGGTCCACCAGTACAAGCGGTGCGGTCGGAGCGACCTCACCGAGTCCGGCTCATGCCGGCTCTCGCATCACGCCGACGTGACGCACCTTCCCGGAAAGGCCTGGCAGCTCCTGCACGGGCGACCAGGTGCTCAGCCCATCTGCGCTGTCGGAATAGAGGTACTTTCCTTCGGTGTAGGCGTCCAGGTACATCCGCCAGGCACCGTTCGCCAACTGGACCACGGCCGGCCCCTCCACCATCGAACCCCAATTTCCGGGCGGGACGAAGGAATAGGGCCCCGTCACCGACGATGCGACCGCATGCTCGATGACCTTCTTCGTCTCGTTCTTGGTGAACGCGTGATAGGTCGATCCGACCTTGACCACGGTGGTGTCGATGTGGTCCGCGCCGATCCCGTCGAGCGGGACCGGCAGGCTCCACAACCGGAGCGATGGCTCCAGCGCCGTCATCAGATACGGCACGAATCCTCCACCTGTCGACATCGACAGGATGACGTTGACGCGGTCGCCGTCCACGAACCATTCGGGCGCCCAGGCCTTCGTGGTGAACGGCGACAGCGACGGTCCGTCGCTGAACCCGGCCGACCCCGAGGAACCCGGCGGGCTCGCCGAGCCGGTGCCATCCCCGGTGCCCGGCAGGAAGGCGCAGCAGAACGGGACCGGCCAGGAAGCCAGGTACGTCCAGTTGATCCGGTCACTGCTGCGCGCGAAGCCGATGTTCGCCCCGTCGACTGTCGTGTAGGTGAGGTAGTAGAACCCGTCCGTGTGCCGGAAGATGCTCGAGTCACGCACCACCCCTGACGGGGGCCGATACGCCGAGAGTCGGAGGGGCTGGAAATGAGTGGCGTCCGCCGACTCGTATACATCCAGGTCGCGGTCGCTGACGTTGCTGAACGCCACCATCGTGTATCGCCAGTCTGGCGGCGGCGCGGCGCCACTGCTCCCCGAGGCCGCGACCAGCAGGCCCGCGACAACGAGCAGCACCGTCGATATAGCGGAAAAGGTGGTTCGCTTGGTGAGCGTCACCGGTGCAGTATCCACTCCCAGCATGCGCAGCATGCGTCGCTTGGGCCGGAGTAGCGCCGGATCGTTACCGCCCGCTGTCGTCGAACGCCGAGCGGGCGCCAGCTGCGCGGGTCGGCGCTCGTCCGATTGCGGGCCTGCCTCGACAATCCGGATCTGACGCCGATCCACCGACTCGACCGCGCGACCTCACAGAGGATCGTCGTGACGGCGAGAAGCGTCGAGGCCCGCGACAACATCCTTGCGCCGACGCCCACAGAACGTGTGTAGCGTAAAACGAATCATCAAGTGTCACAGACGAACCCGATCCGAATCCACCTCCACGTCCGCGCCGCCACGCTACGGTATCCGCGGGGTCGAATCGCCCTCCCGGCAGCGGAATCGGAAGCGCTGCCGGCCGTCACAGAATGGAGAGGGTTCAACCGTGCCTCGAGTCACGAGTCGTCGTATCGCATCCACCATCGTCGCCACCGCCCTGGTAACCGTCGGCCTGGTCACCGGGGCCGGCACCGCCTCCGCAGCCGACACGTCCTCTGACGGGTCGCTGGAGGGCGGGGTCCTCTGCGGCAGGAACAACGGGCCCATGACCTGCTACCTGTTCGGTCATGCATTCCAACTCCCACTGTCGCAGTCGTAGGACGAGCCTCAGCGGGACCCGACGACGAACGGGCGGCTACCGGGACGCGCATTCGGCGTCAGTCCCGGCAACCGCCCGTTCGCGGCGTGGCGCTAGACGTTGAAGCGGAACGCTAGTACGTGCCTCGATATGCCGATCTTCCTGGCATTTCACGGTTTGAGGGGCGCTTCTTAGCCCCGTTCAAGCCCGATGGACCGATTCACAAATACTCAGGGAGTTGCGCATAAAACGAGTAGTGGTCCGGGTCGTAGGAGTCGCTCACTCTATTGACGGTTCGCATCGTCACCTCATAGGTGTTTATTTGAAAGTCGTCAAACCCCTGCTCTTCAAGGTATTCCTCGATAAGGCGAACAACATCACCTTCGCCAAACTCATCGGACAGCCCAGGATCCGCATAAAAGTCAGACTCCCCATAGATGCAATCCAGGTACCAACTCACTGCACCGATTTTATCGTTGTACCAAACTCCCCGCATCCTCACTTGAAAACCCTTAGGAAGTTCAATCTTCCCAATCGCCTCCAGACGCTTCTCTATCCAATCCAACTGAAATCCGATATCGCTGCCATGCCGATTGGCATACCTAATGAAATGCCCTTTTGAGATAACTATGAATTTATTGGGCGATTCGGTCGCATAGACACGGTGACCATCCGCACTCATGGGCATATACCGCTGCGCCACACCCCAACACGCCGGGGTGTTGAGCCAGTGCCGCAAGGTCTCACAGTCCCAGTAATGAGTAGGCAGGCCCTTGCGTGCCTCGATTGAAGCTAGACGTTCTACAAGCGACGAAGAAGGTTGTGTTGAACAGGCGACCAGAAATCCCGAGGCTCCATGGTCGTCGACGGCGTCGACGATGCCTCCGCCTTCTTCAATATCGCCGGGACTTACCGAACGACCCTTCTTGTCATTGGCATGAGCATTGTGCTTACATGAAACCAGCCAACGCCTCGACTTTGCACCGAATTTGCTGTCGCCAGGCTCATCTACAAGCAAGTCCTTACCGCGATCCGGGCCACGGCCAGACCACGCCACGCGGTACCCCATGGCCACCAACATGTCGCGGACAAGCAGTTCGAAGCCTTCGCCTTCGGGAATCTCAGTGAAATCCAACATCGTGAAAGCATATCCTTCCGGCTGAAGGCAAACCCTCCAACTGATCGCCACTCACATGTCGCACTCGGCCCAGCAAATCGTGCGCGCAATGGCGGGGCCTTCCGAAATCTACCGCTTCTGCACCGCCCAGCCTTGGCGATGCCATTGCACGATCGTCGCAGCAAGTGTCACGACTGCTCGCGCCTCGGCCTCAGAGGGTGGGCGCTTCGGCGTCACCCCGCCGTGGCGGTCGTGGTTCGGCCACATCAGCCGGAGCATGGCAACCAACGGAGCGACGTCGTGCGACACGTCGTGCCCAGGCAGGACCATCTGCCACTTCCCCGCCGACTGAGGGCTACCGAGGGCGCCGACGACATCACCCAAGTTCGCCTTCGCCTTCCTCGGCACAACCACCGGGATCAGGGTGTCCTCGACGGCCTTGATGGCGTGGTCCCATGCGTCCGATGGGTTGCCATTCCTGCCGAAGGCGTGTGCCCAGGCCTCACGCAGTTCTTTCGCTGCCTCATCGTCACCTGTCACGGCGGATTCGTATGTTGCTAGTGCTTCATTGGATACTGCCCGCACCAAAGACTCGCCGTCCGCACCCACCGTCCACACCGACCCCGCGCTTGCCAACAACGCTCGGAGTGCCCCGTGGTTGTTGGACCAACTGCCGACGAGACTCAGCGTCGCATCCACCACGTCGAGAAACTCGTCATCACCCTCGTCCGCGTACTGAAATACACATTTCAGGCAATCATGGTCGCTAGCGAACGGAGGAATCGCTACCCTAAGTCGCATCGCGACGGAGCGGACTTCCTTGCCCCGAATAGTTGTGACCCCACCACACAATGCGTCGTTGACCCATCCTGCAAGTCCGCCGTGGAGATGAGCCGGAATTCCTTCATATGGGCCGTCCGGCTCCAGACCTCGCGTGCGCCGCGACAAGGGCTGCCATGCCGGGACACTCTAGATGACGGCCCCGACAATCCACCTCAAACGTGCTCGCTCGTACCTACGCTAGGCCCCCGACGTGGCTGCTGACGTGTCGGCGTTCTGCGTCAGAATGGTCGGTATGACGGCAGACACGATCAATGGCGCTCCTGATGGCCAGGCAGACGACCGCAACCCCGATTCTCTCCCCACGACAACGGACCCGACTGGCCGGTGCCCTCGATGCAATCGGGTGAGCAGCTTCACCGTCGAAAACTCTCAACACCTGCGAGGCACCTTGGAGACCGTTACGCCGCTACGCTGCCAGGGCTGCCGGGAGGCGACGATCGTCGTCGAGGTTTTCAGCGGCGATGCGGTCAATCGGTGGCGTGGCATCCACTGGTGGCCAAAACCGGGTCACCTCGGCGATACCACCGACGTTCCAACGAACCTGGCCGAGGCGTTCGAGGAAGGCGCCCGATGCGTCGGCGTAGACGCGCCCAATGCGGCAGTCGCCATGTTCCGCAACGCGCTCGCCCAGATCGTGCAGGACAAGGGCAGCGACGAGGCGAAGAGGAAAGAGACGCTAAACAAGGCCATCATCCAGATGGTCGATGACCGAACCCTCTACGACGGGTTTAAGGAGTGGGCTGACCACGTACGGACGGTAGGCAACGCTGGGGCTCACCAAGAGTCGTTCGAGAGCATCCCGTTGGAGCAGGCTGAGGAGCTCATGGAACTCACCAAGCATCTAATCGACACTCTGTACGTGGGGCCTGCAAAGCTCCGGCGCGCGATGCCTGCCCGGAAGCGACCGAAGCCCTAACCCCTGATCGCTCGGATGTTCGCCGGCTCCGACCGTGGGGCCGCGAACGCTGCGTCCATCGCGCTGCTGACGGTGTCGGTGACGTCCTCGTACAGGTGGCCATAAGTGTCCATGGTGATCTTGAAGGACGAGTGTCCGAGGTGGGCCTGAATTGCCTTGGCGGGCACGTTTGCCGCGATTAGCAAGGCCGCGCATGTGTGGCGTAGGTCATGGAACCGCAACCGAACCGGGAGCCCCTCCTTGACGACGGCCTGCTTCCAGTACGGCAGGTAGAAGTCGCGCCCCCAGCTCATCGGCTTCGTGCCGTACGTCATGTCCGACATCGCCGGACCGGGCCACACATACAGCACCGGGGCGAACGCACCAACTGCCGCGCGCTCATGGGCCAGGTCGGCCAGCGCGTCGCGCAACGCTGGCGGGACGGGCACCACGCGGGTCTTGCCGTTCTTCGGCGGGACGACGCACCAGTCGCCGTCCTTCACGGTGCTGATGGACTCGGCCACGGTGATCCGCCCGCGCAAGAGGTCCACGTTCTCCCATCGCAGGCCGCAGCACTCCCCCGCGCGCATCCCTGTCTGCGCGGCGAACCGCACCAACAGCGCCAAGGCGGGATCTTCGCTGACTCCCTGCATCGCCACGGCCAGCCGCTCAACCTGAGACGCATCCAGGTAGGGCGTGCCGGTGGTGTCGCGGTGAGCCTTGGGTAGGTCGTCGCGGGTGAGGCCGTGCGCAGGATTGCCCCGCAGGTATCGCGCCCGCACTGCGGCATCAAGCACCTGCCGCATCACTCGCACCGCGTTGTGGACCGTACCTGGTGCCAAGGGCTTCCCGACCGGGGTCTTGCCCGCACGCTCCCGGTACCGCGCGTCTCGTTCCGCCCGAGACGATTCCGCGTTCGCGGGCTTGTTGTTGTGGCCTACGCGCTTCCCTTCGGTGCTGAGCTTAGTGATCCACGCGACCAGATCGAGCGTCGTGATGCTGCCGACCGCCCTATCGCCGAAGGCGGGATAGATGCGCTGCTCCAGAATGGTCCGGTAGGACTGCTCAGTCTTGGGCCGCAGGTTGCGACTGCCGAGCCACAGCTCGGCGATCTCCTTCACGGTGCGCCTCCCGTCGCTGGGGTCGATGTAATCACCCCGGTTCAGGTCTGCGCTGATGTTGTCCAAGTACTTCTTGGCCTCGGTCTTCGTGGCGAAAGTCTTGCTCTTGCGCTTGCCGTCCGCGCCATACCACCGCGCCTGAAACCGGCCTGCGGTCTGCTCTCGGATCGCGTACCGATTCGCTCCCATGCGTCTACCCCTCTAACCCGTTGCCTCACAGCATGTTTCCAGAAGCGTAGCTGTCCAAACGTTCAGCTAACACGTCACTTGCGTTGTCCGACTTGATATTTCACCTGCACGTTTGCGAAACCCTCGTCGGTACGTAGCCCCGCCCTAGCCCCGAAGCCCTCGCGTCAGCGAGGCCACACAACCTTGACTTCGGATTTGACCCGGCGGCTGGCAGCCGGGCAGGCAACTACCCGGCCAGCCACTTCAAATCGGATGTGGGGACGCTCAGGCCGGTCTAATGCCGCCTGCGGCGGCTGGCCACCGGCGCGGGCGGCGGGCTGGTGCGCCGGAGCTGTTCGAGGGCGTCCTCCATCGGCAAGAGCTGCGTCGCGGGTGCCGGGGCGGGGCGTTCACGGGGCACAAGCACTGGAGCGGGCTCGTCATCCACTACCTCGGCGTCCATCACCTCCAACTCGTCGGCCATCCAATCCGGCGTCGGCGCGGTCTCTACGCCCCGCGCCGCGCGGCTGTCGGCGCGGCTACCTCCGGCGACGGCGTCCGTGAGCACCTGTTCCCACTCCGGCGTGGGGCCGACCTGAACCTCCACCGCCGTCTTGGCGCTGAGGCCTGCGCGGTCCAGGCCGTCCTTGATCGCGGCCAGCTTCACGGGCAGCGGGGTGTCTGGGTCGACAGCAATCTTCAGAAGCTCCTTTGCCATCTGGTCAGCGGCCATCTCCAATCTCGCTCGCGCCTTGGCCCGGACGGCCGGGGCAGCTCCGCCGTGTGTCATGCAGACGTTGCCGCCCTTGATCGCCGTTTTGCGGCACGGCTCACCATTCGTCCTACGTGCGGTGCAGATACGCGACGGATCTGGGTTCCGGCCGTCCTTCCACAACGACTCCATAGGTGCTCGGCTCGACGCCTCCATCGCCGAGCCTTCTACCGATTCGCTGGCGATCGCTTCCGCCGCCTGCACGGCAGGTTCCTCAACGCTCGAACGATTGCTGTACTCGTCCATTTCGACTTCCTTTCTGTCGATAACTCCTTGTGCGTGACCGGCATTGGGCAACATGGCCCAAACCAACATGGCCCTAAGGGTGCGCGTGGGCCGGGTTGAGTTGCCCGGCCACACGCGACCCAGCACCCACATCACGGGTCGGGTCGGGTTGTGGGTCGGGTTGGTTTATGCCCCTGGCCTGGGGTTTTACGCAACCCGGCCCAACATGGCCCAACATGGCCCACCGCTTAGGTCGGGTTGGCTACCCTGCCTGTGCGACTCAGACGCCGTCATCGGCGGGAACCTCACCTGCGGTGCTCATCCGGAAGGTGATCCCCGGTCCCGGTCCGTACCGATCCAGCGTCACCGGTCGCCCGTTCACGTCGGGTATGGCGGCCTTCCTGACTTCGAGCTGGCGGGCTTCGACCAGTTCGTCAATCGCCGCTCGGACCGCCGCCTTGTTCCCGCCGACAACCTCGATCAGTCGGTTCTTGGTGAACTGGAACGGATTGCCCCTGATCACCTCCAGTAGCTCGGCCCGCTTCTCTCCACTGCCCCGGCTCCGACTGCGGCGGTCGCGGTCACTGCCGCCGTCAGCGCGACGGATCTCCCACGAGACGCCGTCGTCGGCCGGGCCTTCCTCCAGCTCTCCAAAGGCGGGGATTTGCCAGTCGAGTTCCCACCGGCTGCCGCCCCATTGCCGCGAGCCGAACTCCACCGCGAGCCGGTAGCTGCCCGCGTCCAAGTCGGGCTTGTCGCGGTGCTTCTGGAGAATCCAGCTGTCGGCCCACTGCCCCATTCCCGCCTGCGCGATGCTGTCCAGGTCCAAATCGGCCGAGCCCGTCTTGCGGAAATGGTCCGCGATGATCAACGCCGTCTCGTTCGCCACCAACGACGACACCCCCGCCAACATCCGGCCGCGCTCGTACAGGTTCTGAGCCTCCACACCCGCCGGGTGAAAGGCATACAGCGGGTCGATGATGACGAGCTCGGGTTGCAGGTCGTCCAGGTTCCGCTTGAGCGCATCGGTGAAGTCCAGCGCGTCCAACGGCCCGACTTCGAACACCGCGTGCAGCGGCAGGTCGGCCAGGTTCACCTTGTACGCGCGAGCAATTGCCTGCAGACGCCGCTGGAACGGAGCCTGCCCGCCCTCTCCGACGTAGTACACAACCGGCCCGGGCGAGGCGACCGCAAACTCTCCGAACAGTGGCTCACCACTGGCGACGGCCAAGCTCATCGAGAGCAGGTTGTATGACTTGAGCGTCTTCTTCTCACCGCCCATCGGCCCGAAGGAATGACGCGGCCACACCCCACGGACAAGCCACTCCATCGGCGGAACGGGTTGCGCCAGATCACGAGCGCTCACCGTGGCAAACCTACGACCTGCTCGTTCGTCGCCGGCCGATTCCCCGACGCCGCGCTTCATGAGGCCGGGATTGTCGGGGGCGGGAATCCAGCCGGTGTCCTTGTGCCATGCACCGCTGGGCTGGAAGGCGTACCCGACAGACGGCCCGCTACCCGCGACGATCTCAGCCGCGCCCTGGAACGACCGTTCAAACTCGCGCCTAGCGTCATCCGCACCGCGTTCGGAAGTGAGCGCCTGCACGAAAGCGGTGCGGACAACCTCGACCGCAAACGGCACACCCGGCGCCCCACCCCAGCCGAGCCGTAGCAACTCCAGCAGCTTCTCGTTCATGGTGTCGTGTCGACCGGCACCGCTATTTAGGGCCGCGAGAACGTGCTGCATGGCTTTCTGAACCGCATCGGTCATCAGCCCGGCAGGGAACGATGCGAGCAGATCGTCGGGGTCGCCACTCCGGCCACGCTGAACAAGAGCGCGTTTCTTATGCAGACCGTCACGCCAGCCCTCGGGCAGCATCGGCAGCTCGCCCGGCTTCGGAAGGCGCTCGCACACGTCACCGTTTGGCCCAAACACCTGCACCGGCCCGATATCGTGAATCGAAGGCGGAACAACCGCGTAACGATGGTGCCGCTGAAGCACTTCAACGCCCGAGGCCTTGCCTCCGCTGGCATCTGGGATCGCTCCCACACCTTCCCAACCTTCGTTCACGCGGTAGAGCAGCTTCGAGCTGCCATCATTGCGCGCGGTGATCGACCACGTCGGAGGGAGATCACCCCAGGCGTCGACGCACGCGGCCAAGGTCTCGGCTCCAGGCTTGCCGTCGTAGCAGTCGACGTCGAGCGTGATCACCCCGACCGGCATCCGGGTACCCAGGTTCAGGCCCGCGTCGGTACCGGCCCATCTGTTGGCCCATTGCCGGAACGCGCCCTCGTCGGTGACGTCCTCACCCTCGCGCCCGGTCACGCCACCGACGAGAAGCTCCTTTCCTTTGGATCCGCCGAGCGGGATGGGATGCCAACCGAGATCGACCTGCTCCTTCGCCATCTGAACAAACTCTTCGGGCTTAATTCTCCCGTGCCGCTTAGTGTTCCGCGATTTCTGCACCTCGTGGGCAGTGGTACTGTTCGGCTTCATTGCTGGTCCTTCGCCTAGGATTATCTGTTCGGAATCGCCCGGCCTGGCTGCCCTACACCCAGACCGGGCGATTCGCTTTCTTCTACTGCACTGCAATGTTTCTCATGGATTCCTGGCGCTCTCCCGCACCAGGAGCCCGCTTTACGGTTGACCTGCGGGCTACCCCTGCCGGGTTACCCAGAAGGCACGCAAACCTGCGTGCCGCCGCCCTGCGTACCCGCGATAGGCAACCCACGGGCGGCACCGGCCGGTGTGGCAACCCGCGTCAGAGCCACTCATCGGACGGCCACCCGCTGGAGCGCGCATAGTCATCGCTGACGATGTGCCAGTCGAGGCCGCTGCCATCGGTGCCGCGGTCGAACCGCTGACGGCACGACGAACACGTCGGGAAGACTCGAGTAATCCCACTGCCGACCATCAGGTAGTCGTCCAGAGACTCGCCTTGGGGGCGGGCGCACCAGTGGCAGACTCGGCTCGCTAGCGCGACGAGACGCACGATCCGTCGAGCCGACAATCCATGCGGCACGGGGCACGCCAGCGCGCCGTCGTACTCGGTCCACTCCTCAAGATGGAAGACCACGGCCCCGGTCGGCTGCCCACCGTACTCGGCGAGGTCAAGCATCTGCTGATGCTCAGCGTCGAGGAGGCGCTGCTGATGCTCGGTGATCAGCAGCCGCTTACGCTCCTCGGCCCGCAACTCGTCGGCGGCGTACCCGTCGCCTCGGAACGTTAGTGGCCTACGGCCGGTGTTGCTGAAGACTCGATCCAGCCCCATCAAGCCGACCAGCTCGAACCTCGGCGGGATCTGCTGCGCTCGATCGAGTCCCGCGCTGATCTCGGAGTGCCGCCGGGCGGCAGGAGAGAACGGGCGCTGCAGACGAAGCGCGGTCTTGCCGCCCTCCTCGATCACGAGTTCGTGTGGGTTCCTCACGGCCCGAGCCTGATCGACCGTCGGGTGGGCTTGTCGTAACGCAGACCAGTCACCGCGTTCGTGCGCATCCAGGGCTGGGTAAATCTCCCGCAGCTCCTCCAGGGTGTACGCGATCATGCCTGCTCCCCTGTCATCCAGGCGAGCGCCGACCTGCGACTGAACAGATTCTTCCGACCACGAAGAACACCGCGGAATTCCTTTCTAAGTACCGCATCGCGGACCATACGCCGGGTGATGTGCGGATTGATCGCGCCGAGGTACAGGAACACCTGAGGCTCATCCAGGTCGTTAATGTCCATCGAGTCGATACCGGGGACCGTCGGAGCTGGGCCGACTTCCATCGTGGCGACAGTGACAGCGGTGGGCTCGAGTGCCGTCGATGCTTGGCGTGACATGGCGTTCCTCTCGGCGAGAGGATGTGTCCGCAGACAGAAAAAGGACCGGTCGACGAACACACCCTCGTAAGGGTTGTTTGTGTTCGCTGACCGGTCACACGGTCCCGCTGGGACCACCTTGCGGCGGCGAGAATCTGCCGATCTCACTTCGCGTGACCGCTGTGAGCCCTCCGGTTTCAGGCAAGCCATGCCTTCGGGACAGCGGTATGTGGTTGTGCTGCGCCCACCTTGCAGCGGGGCAATTACGTTTATACACGTGCCGTGTACACCCCGCAACGACGCGGGTTGTCGCACACGGTTCGCCCAGATTCGTTGCGGCGCAGGGTGGTACAGTTACCGCTAGCGAGAGCGGCGCTCTCAGTTCAGTTCGCCGGCTTCCGCGAGGCGGACCATCACACACCCGCGACGGCGTCGCGTTGCATTTCCAGTTCGGTCTGAGACCGACCGGCTTTCAGGACCAGAGCAGGCGCTCGGTCCTTTCGCTCGTCTCTCCCGCGCCCTGCTACTCCGAAGGGCACAGCACCGAATTGGAGCACCCGATGAACACGCTCTTCTCTCGTCCCCGCCACCATGAGACCGTCGCGGCGCTCTACGCCAGCGGTGGAGACGGCGGCTACAGCAGCCAGGGCGACGTCCTGGTCAATCGCACCGCCGACGGCGTAGACCTGAGCCGCATTTGGGACGACGTCGCGACCGCGATGTCGCTGTACAACCGCGAGCGGTCCGCCCTGGCCGCACTCATCAGTCACCCCACAATCGCTGTGGGCGACGCGATCCCGCAGCAGGTCGCAAGCGAGAACTTCGAGAAAGCCAGCGAGTATGGCGAGCCCGAGGGTATTCACAGCAACCCCGATGCGCTGATCCTCGGCTACGACTTCGAGGACTACGACCTTGCGTCCCGCATGACGTGGAAGTTCCTGCGGGCTGCGACCGCAGCGCAGGTGACGGACAGCATCAACCGCGCGTTCGAGGCCGACAACCGCCTCGTCACCGGGACACTGCTGCGTCGCCTGTTCGACCCGACCGAAGGCGTCAACGAGCACATGCACCGGGTGTTCGGGCTGTGGAACGGCACCGACGGCATGGCCCCGCCCCCGCACGCGGGGCAGACGTTCCCGTCGACCAACTCTCACTACCTGCCCAGCGGCAACGCTGCCGTAGACCCTGGCGATCTGCTGGACGCGATCAACCAGGTGCGGAGTAAGGGATTCGGCACCAGCTCCAGCACGCGACTGATTGTGCTCTGCCACCCCATCGAGGCGGAGGAGATCAGCACCTTCCGGGCTGGCATCGAGACCAACGGCATCGCTAGCAAGTTCGACTTCATCCCGTCCGAAGGTGCGCCCGCGTACCTGACGGCTGAGAACGTTGTCGGACAGGTAGCTCCGGGCGAGTTCGGCGGGCTGGAAGTGCGCGGCTCGTACGGTCCGGCCTGGATCATCCCGAGCTACTTCGTCCCGCAGGGTTACCTGGCCGTTGTCGCAACGGGCGGGCCGAACAGCAGCCTGAACCCGGTGGCTTTCCGCCAGCACGCGAACCCGGCTTATCAGGGGCTGCGGATGATCCCAGGTCGCGATCAGCGGTACCCGTTGCAGGACAGCTTCTTCCAGCGGTCGTTCGGCTGTGGTGTCCGGTACCGGAGCGCAGCGTGCGTCGTGCAGGTGACCACGGGCAGCGTCTACACCCCGCCCGTGTGGTCGTGGTCGTGATGCTGCGCCCACGGGAGGGTCACCGCGACCCGGAAGCGGTTCCCGGCGAGTACTCATGGGGGCCGGGGCTGACGCCTAAGGGCCTCGAAGACGCCCCATCGAGCGAGGGCGGGCGGTATCGGGGGAAGTCGCCGGCGACAGAAGACGACCCCGGCTTACGTGCCCTGGCCGACCGGCTGACCGAATGGGGCCGACGATGAGCCGCCGCCGCTCGTACCGGCGCGACCGGCTCGGGCGATTCGCTGGCGCGGGAACGAAGGTCTCTGCGACGGCGAAGGGTGCCCGCATCGCTGCGAAGGCGGTGACCAAAACCGGCGCGACGAAGGCCGCTGGCAGGATCGGCCACAGCTACGTACAAGGTTCCTTCTCCAAGAATCTCGTCGTCGGCCAGGGCGGCGACTACAAGGGCGTGAAGGTTGGCGCGGAGTTCGAGACGCCGAAGGGCCGGGGAGTGCTCGTCAAGGGCATCGTGGGTTATCACGGTAAGCCCAATCGCCGGCTCGACATCACCCCGTCTCTAGATAAGGCGCAGAAGAAAGTCACGGTGTCGGTCAAACCGAACCTCAACCGCCGAGCCAGTGCTGGCACGAGGTTGAGGCGGTAGCGGTTGACCTGCTGCCGGATGTGGGCAACCGCCCGGCAGCATGCACGATATTGTCGCCGCCATGAGTCTTGCGAACCTGACTGCCGAGTCAGTCGAACGTGCGCTAGCTGAGTGCGAGGATCTCGGAGACGATGCATTCCTCGCCAAATACGAGTTCGGTAGGGCCACCGCTTACGTGATTCACCACAATGGGCGGACGTACGACTCGAAGGCGATCGCTGGCGCTGCCCACGGCCACCTCCCTGGCAGGGCCCCTCTCCGTAAAGATGAGTTCTCGGGCGGCGAGAAGACTGTCGCGCGCAAGCTACGCAAATTGGGGTTCCACGTCCCACCTGCGCGCTCACCCAAGTGGACGCGTGATGAGGTAATCCTCGCCTGCGACCTTCTCATGCAGAATCACTGGAAGTATCTAACCCCTGAGGACGAGCGTGTAGTCGAGCTGTCGGCGTTACTCCAGCGGGCACCGTTCTATCCAATCGAAGAACGCAGCGCAAAGCACAGGAATGCGAATGGGGTGGCAAAGAAGACGGTAAACATCGCCAGCCATCACCCGGACTACGTCGGAGCCCCTACAAAGGGCGGCGGTTACGACAAGGTTGTTCTGAAGCAGTTTCTTAAGGACCCGTCCGAAATGCACGCGATTGCTCTTGCAGTACGCGACGCGATCGAGGTGGGGGAAGCCAACCCCATGCTCGCTGTGCCCAACGCCGAGGAGGACGATTCAGCCAGAGAAGGCCGACTCCTGCAACGCCAGCACTACGTCCGCGAACGAGATCCTAAACTCCGCCGAAAGAAGATCACTCAGTTCCTCAAGACAAGTGACCGTGTGCATTGCGAAGTCTGTGGGTTCGACTTCGAACTGGCATACGGAGACCGTGGCCGCCAGTACACCGAAGTACATCACGTCGTGCCGCTGCACCACTCAGGGGCGACCCGCACGAAACTCTCCGATCTGATCCTGCTGTGTGCGAACTGCCACCGCATGGTGCATCGAGCTTCGCCTTGGCTGACGCCCAAGGAACTACGCGGCCGGTTGAGCGCAAGCGCACTGGGCGCGAATGCCGACGCACATTTAGCCGCCATCCAAGCCCCGCATTAGCCCCGTTGCGGGACGTTTCGGGGTGAACAGGAGGCGGCGACGCACTGTACACAAACCGGCGAGAAACGAGCTCTCACCAGCACGTTTACCGAGTGCGTCAGCCGCCCACCTGGGGAGACTTAGCCCCGCTAGACGTTGAAGCGGAACTCCACGACGTCACCGTCGACCATCACGTAGTCCTTGCCCTCCATGCGCACCTTGCCGGCGGCCTTGGCGGCGTTCATGGAGCCGGCGGCGACCAGGTCATCGAAGGAGACGATCTCGGCCTTGATGAAGCCGCGCTCGAAGTCGGTGTGGATGACGCCCGCCGCCTGCGGGGCGGTGTCACCCTTGTGGATGGTCCAGGCGCGCGACTCCTTGGGGCCCGCGGTCAGGTAGGTCTGCAGCCCGAGGGTGTGGAAGCCGGTCCGGGCCAGCGCGTGCAGGCCGGGCTCGGACTGACCGATCGAGTCGAGCATCTCCTGGCGGTCCTCCTCGTCCAGCTCGAGCAGCTCCTGCTCGACCTTCGCGTCCAGGAACACCGCGTCCGCCGGGGCGACGGAGTCGCGCAGCTCGGCGACCTTTGCCTCGTCGGTGAGCACGGCCTCGTCGGCGTTGAAGACATAGAGGAAGGGCTTGGTGGTGAGCAGGCTCAGCTCGCGCAGCAGCCCGAAGTCGAGCTTGTCCCTGACGCTGAACAGGGTCTTGCCCTCGTCGAGGAACGCCTGAGCCTTGACCGCCTCCTCGTGCAGCGGCTTGAGCTCCTTGTTCTTCTTCGCTTCCTTCTCCAGGCGCGGGAGGGCCTTCTCCAGCGTCTGCATGTCGGCGATGACGAGCTCGGTCTCGATCACCTCGATGTCCGAGGCGGGGTCGACGCGACCGTCGACGTGCACCACGTCATCGTCGGCGAACACGCGAACGACCTGGCAGATGGCGTCGGCCTCGCGGATGTTGGCCAGGAACTTGTTGCCGAGGCCCGCGCCCTCGGACGCACCCTTGACGATGCCTGCGATGTCGACGAAGGACACGGTCGCGGGCAGCAGCCGCTCGGAACCGAAGATCTCGGCGAGCTTGGCCAGCCGAGGATCGGGCAACTCGACCAGGCCGACGTTGGGCTCGATGGTCGCGAACGGGTAGTTCGCGGCCAGCACGTCGTTGTTGGTCAGCGCGTTGAAGAGGGTGGACTTGCCGACGTTGGGCAGTCCGACGATTCCGAGGGTAAGGCTCACGGTCTCCAGAGTCTACGGACCGGTGCGGGCGCCCTGCACACACCGGTCCGTAGACCTGCGGATCAGTACCCGCTGGCGCTCTCCTCGACGCCGCTGATCGCGACGGCGATGATCACCCCGTAGAGGATGACGAACAGCACCCCCAGGCCGATCCCCACCCACAGCGCGATCTTGCCGAGCTGCTTGGCGCGGTCGGAGGCGTACTGCGCGCCGTGGTAGTCGCCGAGCGCCCACCTCGGGTAAACCGAGGACGAGTGATTGAACGCGGCGAACGCCAGCGGCCAGAAGAAGACGAGCGCGGCCACCGCCCAGCCGGCGTTCGACGGCGGCGGCGCGGGCACCGCGCCGGGGATCGGACCCCCGTACGGCGCCTGGGCCTGCACGGGCTGCGGAGCCTGCATTTGCTGTGCGGGCTGCTGATAGGACGGGTATGTGGGCGCCCCGTAGGACGGCGCCGCCGCGGTCGTGGGCGCGCTCGTAAATTCGGTTTCGGACATGGTCCCCCCTGAAGATCATTCGGATGCAGCGCAAGCACCCTAACCGAGCGAGTTGTCGCGCTGTCGTCAGAGCAGCCCGGACTGCGGGCCTGCACCCACGGCTCAGCGAGGGCGGGCAAAACAAGTAGCCCACGGCCGTGACATGCGGTGTCCCGGCGCTCACAATGAGAAGAGCGCAATCCGAGGGCACCCGGAACCGCGCGGTGCGCTACGCCGCGCCACCAGGAGGAACACCATGACCAGAAATCGACTCCGCGCAGCAATAGTGGCCGCGGCTACGGTTCCGATGATCGCGTTCGGCCCGGCGATCGCCGCCGCGGGACCGGCATCGCCGGTCCCCACCCCCGTCTCGCCCGCGACCCTCAATCCACAGCAGGGCCCATTGGGTGCCGCACTGACCTGCTCGCCCCTGGCCTTCATTCCGTTCGCCGGGCCGCTCGCCATAGCCTGTTGGGTCTGAGGCGGCCGCTACCCTCGCTTGCGCGCGACCGTCACCGCCCATGTCGCGTCCGCCCGCCATGGCCGCAGGTCCCACGTCGCGAAGCGCTGCTCGAGTACCAGTCCGGCGGCCTCCAGGTCGGCGTCGAAGTCCCGGACCGAGTACCGGTAGTCGGTGGCGAACCCCGTCACCAACACCCCGCCGTCGGCCAGGTGCGCGGCAAACCGTTGCAGCACAGTCCGTTCCGTTCCCGGCTCTAGGAAGATCAACACATTCCCCGCCGCGATGATCGCGTCGAACACCTCGCCCGGCAGGTCGAGTTCGGCGAGGTCCGCCCGGTGGACGGTCAGCTCCGGGTGCGCCCGCGCCGCCTCCACCAACACCGGATCCAGGTCGACTGCGGTCACATGGTGTCCACGCCTGGCCAATTCGACGCCGACACGCCCGGTGCCGCATCCGGCATCGAGCACCCGCGAGCCCGGCACGATCACGGCATCGAGCATCCGGGCCTCCCCGTGCAGATCCACGCCCTGCGCCGCCAGCTCCTCGAAACGCCGGATATAGGCGCGTGATTGCTCTTCGTCACGTTCGTTCTCCCAGCGCGTCACATTGTTCAGACTATGTTCAGATGCCCCGTCAGCCCCAGCGAAACTCATTCGCGCCGCGTACGCTCTGTGAGCACGCCGAGGACCGGATCATGCGGTCTCCGTGTGGATCAGCACTACAAGCGCTTCACCGACGATCACCTCTGAAAGGGGAACAACGTGGCGGACACCTTGCAGGCCGGTTCGAGCCTCACGGCCGGACAGTCGATCACCTCCAACAACGGCGCGTACACGCTGACGCTGCAGGACGACGGCAACCTCGTGCTCAGCGAGGGCGGCAACGCTGTGTGGGCCAGCAAGACCAACGGCAAGAGCGCTGTCAAGGCAGACCTGCAGGACGACGGCAACTTCGTGCTGTACACCGAGGGCAACGACGCCGTGTGGGCCTCCGAGACCTCGGGCAACTCCGGCGTCAAGCTGGTCGTCCAGGACGACCGCAACGTGGTGCTCTACGCGGGCGACAAGGCCGTCTGGGCCTCGGACACCGCCGTCGAGACCCCGGCCGAGCCGGAGCCCGAGCCCGCCCCCGTCGCCCCGGCCGCCGCCGAGGCTCCCCCGGCTCCCCCGGCCCCGCGCACCCACACCGTCGCCCCCGGCGACACCCTCTGGGACCTCGCCACCCACTTCTACGGCGACGGCAACCAGTACCAGCGCATCGCCGATGCCAACGGCATCCCGAACCCGGACGCCATCAACGTCGGCCAGGTTCTGACCATCCCGGCGTAGTACACCCGCTCCACCCGACACGGCGGTCCCGGACTCGTTTCCGGGGCCGCCGTGTCGTTTTCGGCGCCACGCACGGCCGAGTGCGAGACTCGATCGACCCGACCGGCGATGGACGTGACACGAAAAGGATGCACCGTGGTGAGATGGCTGATCGTTGTCGGAGTGTGGCTGGCCGGACTGGCTGCGCTCGCCCTCGCCCTCGGCGTCGGGTCCGGATGGTGGGTTCTCGCCGTGATCGCCCTTGCGCTCGCGTGCCTCGGCACCTGGGACCTGATCCAGCGTCGACACAGCATCCTGCGCAACTACCCCATCCTCGGGCACGCCCGGTTCCTGCTCGAGAAGATCCGCCCCGAGATCCAGCAGTACTTCATCGAATCATCCACCGACGGAACGCCGTTCGACCGTGAGACCCGCGATCTCGTGTACGAGCGGGCCAAGGGCACCAAGGACGACGAGCCCTTCGGCACCGAACGGGACGTGCACGCGCCCGGGTACGAGTTCATGGCTCACTCGCTGCGGGCACGGCACGCCCCCGAGGCGACCCCGACGGTCCGGCTCGGCGGGCCCGACTGCACCCAGCCCTACGACATCGCGCTGCTCAACGTCTCCGCGATGAGCTTCGGCTCGCTGTCCGCCAACGCGGTCGAGGCGATGAATGCTGGCGCCGCGCGCGGCGGCTTCGCCCACGACACCGGCGAGGGCGGCATCAGCCCCTACCACCGCAAGCACGGCGGTGACCTGATCTGGGAGATCGGTTCCGGCTACTTCGGATGTCGCACCCCGGACGGGCGGTTCGATCCGGAGGTCTTCGCCGCGAAGGCCGTCGACCCCCAGGTCAAGGCGATCTCGATCAAGCTGTCCCAGGGCGCCAAGCCCGGACTCGGCGGCGTACTGCCGGTCGCGAAGGTGAGCCAGGAGATCGCCGACACCCGTGGGGTCCCGGTGGGGGTGACCGTGATCTCGCCGCCCGCGCACAGCGCCTTCGACACCCCCGTCGGGTTGATCGAGTTCGTCGCGACACTGCGCGCCCTCTCGGGAGGCAAGCCCGTCGGGTTCAAGCTCTGTGTGGGCTCGCGTGCGGAGTTCCTCGGCATCTGCAAGGCAATGCTGGAGACCGGGACCGCGCCGGACTTCATCATCGTGGACGGCTCGGAGGGCGGAACCGGCGCCGCCCCCGTCGAATTCGAGGATCACATGGGCATGCCGCTGACCGAGGGCCTGATGCTCGTGCACAACGCGCTGGTCGGCGCCGGCCTGCGGGACCGGATCAGGATCGGCGCCTCCGGCAAGGTCGCCAGCGGGAGCGACATCGTCAAGCGCATCATCCAGGGTGCCGACTTCACCCTGGCGGCCAGGGCGATGATGTTCGCGGTCGGCTGCATCCAGGCCCAGGCCTGCCACACCAATCACTGCCCGGTCGGTCTCGCGACCCAGGACCGCGCTCGCGCGAAGTCGATCGACGTACCGGACAAATCGGCCCGGGTGTACCGGTTCCAGAAGTCGACGGTGGCCAGCGCGAAGCAGTTGATCGCCTCGATGGGCCTGGACGGTTTCGACGAGCTGCGGCCGTCCATGCTCAACCGGCGCGTGGACACGTACACCACGAAAACCTATGCGGATCTTTATGAGTGGCTGCAGTCGGGCGAGCTGCTCGAGGACCCGCCCGCAGGCTGGCGGGGTGACTGGATCGACGCGGACGCCGCCCGGTTCTGACCTGGCGACCGCGCCGCGCCGTCAGTCCGCGAAGTTCCGATCGATCCAGTCGATGGTCTGCATGCCGAACAGGTCGGTCCCCCACCCGTACGGGTCGGTGAACAACCGGTTCAGGTTGCAGTCGCTCGGCGCATAGGTGACGTCCGTGCCGCCCGCCCGGTAGCGGTCCGCGAGGTCACGGGAATCCTGAGCGGGTACAAGGGACATGGGCGAATCGTCCCTGCCGCACGAGGAGATCAGCACCTTGGATCTCGGCGCCTTTCCGCCGAGCCGGTTGTCGTCGTATACATGCTGGAACTCGGGGATGTCGGCGGGACTCTGGCCGTTGGCGAACAGCAGCCGGAGCGGCACGAAGGGCGCCGTGAAATAGGACGGCATCTGGCACTGCACGCGGTACTCGTCCGCCAACGCCCGACCGACCGGGTTGAGCTTGTCGTTGATCCTCATCTCCGGGTACCAGGGCTCGAGTCCGAGCAGGGTCGCGAAGGCGAACCCCGATCCGACCGAGCCGTCCGCGGTGCGCATGAAGTTCCGCTGATCGATGACCATGCCCTCGAGGACAGTGGATTTGACGTTCAGCTCGGGTGCGTAGTCGGCCTGCATCTCCGCCGAGGACGCGGCGCCGACACCGCCGCCCGCGACGCCGAACAGCGCGATGGGGGCCCGCGGATCGAGTCCCGTTGCGCCGCCGGAGGTGGCCGCGCGCAGCGCGTCGAGCTGGGCATGGCCCGCGAACTTCGCCGCGAAGACGCCGTGCGGATCGGGGTCGGCGTCGTTGCCGACATCGGAGATCACGACGGCATACCCCTTGCCGAACATCAGCGCAAGCGGACCGAGCGCGGACCACGAGGCGCCGTCGAGGGGGTCCCCGCCCGTCCACTGGGTGCTGGGGTGGCAGTAGGCGCCGACGCTGTCGTTGGCCTCCTGGTACCCGATGACCTTCTTCTGCGCGGCGGGCACGCCGTCGACGGGGATCATCACGATCCCGGTGCTGATCGTCGGGGTCACGCCGTCGTTCCCGGTAGTGACGTACATGATCTTGTACGCCTCGAGGTTTGCCGGCTTGAAGCCGGTGAACATCACCTCGACCCGTTTGGCCTTGAGGAGGGTGCCCGGCTTCTCGGCGCCGGTGAGCGGCGGCTCGGCGTAGAACGGATCGTTCGGCCGCAGCGCTCCGAGGATCTCGTCGCGGGTGCCGAACTCCCCGCCCTCGAACGCGCCCTCGACGAAATCGTTGAACACCTCGCCCTGCAGCGCGGGGGTGTCGACCGGGACGGGCGGCGGGGGTGCCTGCGCCGCACCGACACCCGGCGACAGGATCGCGAGGACGACGGCCGCGGCGGCGGCCGAGAGCGATCGCGCCCCGCTGGTGCGGGGACGAGGGTGGCGCGGATCGGTCGACATCAGGACACCGTCACTTTCGTGTTCTGGAGGGCCGATTGCAGAATCTGCGGAATGTTCATCAACGGCCGGTGACTCTCGATCTGGATCTCGTACGGGGTGCGGAGCTCCACCGCGAGCCGCGGCCAGTCGTATTCGACCGTCGCCTTGTACCTGGGCAGCAACTGGGTGGTGATGTAGTCCCACCGCTCCTCGTAGACCGACCAGTTCCAGCTCGGCAGCGGCGTCGTCAGGGTGGCGGTCCTGCCGTCGGGCAGCGCGGTGGCGATCTCGACGGGACGGAACGAGCGCGGCGGCAGCACGCCGGCGACCGAGGGTGACCCCGCGACCGTGGACAGGTAGGTGACGGCCTCTCCGACGTCGCCCTTGTAGGCCCGCACCGCGTCCCATTGTTCCCGGATGATCACGCCCTGCTCGCGACGCAGCAGGGCCACGTTGCCACGGGCGATCCGGTCCGCATCCGTCGAGGCGATGTCGCGCCACGCGTCCATCACGTCCTGCCCGAACAATCCCGCCACGCGCATCTCCTCGAGAGCGGGCAGGCCCTCGGTGACGTACGCGCGGTGCATCGGCATCAGATCCGAGAAGATGTTCTTCTGCATCACCAGGATCATGCCCAGGATGTGGTGCAGGTCGTCGCCGGTGACCGTGGCGCCGGCACCGGCCAACGCGCGCAACCCCTTCGGGAGCCGGTCGACGATCTGCGGTCCAGCCACCTCGGTTGCCGTCGCGACGATGGCGCGCGTGCTCTGCTGCAGCTGCGGAATGTCGTAGATGTTCGTGATCAGCTCGAAATCGATGAGCCCGCCGCCGAAGTCGGCGCCGACCTGCCCGGCCATGCCCGCCCACTGCAACTCGCGGTGCTGCAATTGCAGCTGCTCGTAGTACCGGTACGACCGGATCAGATTCTCCCGATTCGCCTCCACCCCGGTGCGGGGATCCCACCCCGCCAGGTCGATTCCGGCCTCGGAGGTGACATCGACGAGCCAGTACTGGTAGAGCAGTGCCGCATACGAGGTCGGCGCCGCACCGGACGCCCTTGCCTGGTCGAGCAACCGCGCGAGCACGCCGCGATCGGTCGGCAGCGCCGGGTTCACCCCGCCCGGTCCGTGCGCGGCGTCGCGATTGACCAGCGGCAGGTTCAGGTAGGTGTCCACCTCGGACGCGGCGGCGGGCGCAGGAGTGCTCGGTCCCGCGACGGCCAGACCCATCACGACGGCGGCCAGCGCGGGTAGGCACCTCCGGAGAACGGAGGACCGCGACGGCGCGCGGGTGATGCGAGCACTCATGGCTCTCCCGGTGTCCGAACATACCGCGAAGTAGGTTTTCCGAGACTAGTTCACCTTCCGTGAGGCTCTTGGCATTTTCGGCGGACCGTTCTCCTCGGCAGCCTCACTCCACGCCGGCGATAATCTCGCGCAGCGCCGCAACATGCGCCTGCAGCGACTTGCGGCCCTTCGCGGACAACGAGAGCCAGGTGGTCCGGCGTCCCAGGTGCACACCCTTGCGGCTGCGGACATACCCGGCCGCGGCGAGCGCCGACACGTGCTTGGAGAGCACCGAGTCGCTGACCTCGAGCCGATCCCGCACCGTCGCGAACTCCGCCTCCGTGACCGCCGTCAGCATCGACATCAGCCGTAGCCGGGCCGGCTGCTGCAGGTGTGCGTCGAGCTCCGGCATCAGCGACCGATCACCAGCAGGACGAGACCGGCAAGAGCCAGGACGCCGACCAGCGCCAGCCACACGACACTCTCCGCGGTGGCCAGGCGCGCAGGCTCTCGCCGGTACGACGCGACCCAGCGCCGCCCGCTCATGGCGTAGGCGACTCCCCCTGCGGCCGCCGCCGGAACGGCCAGCCACCACCAACCGTGTGTCATGGCGGCGTAGGCCGCACCCAGTCCGGCGGCGTACCCGATGGCAGCCAGCACACCGCTACCGAAAACCACGCGGCTGGCGAAGCCCTCGACCCGGACGCCGTTGGCGCGCCGAAACCGGCGCAATTGCCACCACGCCACGGCGGCGTAGACCGCGACGCCGGCCGCGATCCACCACGGCCCCCACCGATCCCCGCTCGGCATCCCGACGGCTGCCGTCGCGATCTGCACCGCCACCGCCGCGCCCAGCCAAACATGGGTCGACGACGGAATGACCACGCCGCCCGCCAGGCCGAATCGCGACGCCTCGACGGCCTCGAGGGCGTCCGCAGCCTCGTTCGGCCCCACTCCTGAATTTTCCATATTGGAAACTATGTCGCACACTTTCCAGATTGGCAAGAAGCGGGGCGGTCGCGGCCACACGCTCGACAGGGCCGGGTCCCGCGATTCGGACAATCGTCCAGTTCCGGGCGCAAGCCGGAGCGGCTGCACTTAGGATCCGAGGTTCCCTCAGTGAACGGAATGTGTCGGATGTCTTCGAATCGCCTTGCCTGGATCGCGGCCCTCGCACTGGGTCTGCTGGTGATCATCCAGGCCGCCGCAGATCCGAGCGGCCTGCTGAGCCTTGTCGGCTGGACCGGCGCGGACCTGTGGCCGATTCGGGCGCCATGGCAGATCGCGCCGTTCGTCGTCTACCTGCCGGTACTGCTCGGCGTCACGTGGTGGGCGGTGCGGTCGATCGCCGCGTCCCGCTGGCTGTTCGCGACCACCACCGCAAGCGTGGTGCTCGCCGTGCTCCTGGCGAAGTTCGCGATGTCATTGGTGGCGGTGGGTGACCTCGGGACCGCGGCGTGGGGCAGTGGATTCGCCCTCGCCAAGGCCATTCCGGCCGGCCTGATCGTCGCGGGCGTCGTCGCGGTCGCGGGCCGCGGCCGCAGCGTGGACGACGGACCCGACGAGGTGCCCACGGTGTGGGCCGGGGCGCTGCTCTTCGGCGCCGTCGCCCCGCTCCTCGCGGGCCAGTGGTGGGCGGGCGCCCCCTACGACCGGTGGATGCCGGCGCCCAACATCCTCAACGGCGTGCTCGCGACCGTCGGCGGGATCGCCGTGCTCGTCCTCGGCGCCATCGTCTGCCAGCGGGCGCTCGGCCGCCGGGTGGCGGGCGGTGCCGCGGCCACCTTCCTCACCGGATGGTTCGCGGCGATGGGCGCGGGCGCGCTGCTCGCCCTCGCCGCGTCGATCGTCGGGATGGTCTCCGACGACGGATTCGCGGGCGACCTCTGGCCGCTGATGGCCGGGTACATCCGGCTCGCGGACGGCGTCGCCTACGGCGCCTGCACGGGATGGATCGTCGGACTCGCGGCGCTCTGGTCGCGGCGGCAGGCCACCCAGCCGTCGCCGATCCCTCGCCCTGCCATGCGGGCCGGCGCGGTCACGCTGGCCGCCGTGGCGGTGGCCGTCCCGTTCCTGGCCCGCCCCGATGCGCTGCCCGCGTCGCCGGCGCCCCTCGACTCCGTCGAGGCGGGAACCCTACTGCCCCTGCGCGTCTCGGGTGAGGTCATCGCCGACGCGGCGGGCCGCGAGGTCCTGCTGCGCGGGGTCAACGTCAACCAGCTCGTCGACTTCTACGCGCCACGGCCAGAGGTCCCCTCGACCCTGCCGCTGACCGACGCGGACTTCGCAGGCATCGCCGATCACGGATTCAACGTGGTCCGGCTCGCGCTGTCCTGGTCGGCGCTCGAGCCGGAACGCGGCCGCTACGACGAGTCCTATGTCGACCAGATCCGGGTCGCCGTCGCACAGGCCAAGGCGCACGGCCTCTACACCGTGCTCGACATGCATCAGGACGGCTGGTCGAACGCCCCGTCCCCCGATGACGTCAGCTGCCGGCCTGGCACCTCGCCCATGTGGGGCTACGACGGCGCGCCCGACTGGGCCACGATCACCGATGGCGCGCCGCGCTGCCAGTTCACCGGGCGCGACATCTCGCCCGCGGGCGGGCGCGCGTTCAACAACTTCTACTACGACACCGACGGCGTGCAGGAGCAACTCGTCCAGGCCTGGGCGATGCTCGCGGGCGAGTTCAAGGACGAGCCTGCCGTCGCCGGGTACGACCTGCTGAACGAGCCGAACTTCGGCGAGTCCGCGCCGCTCACCTCGTCGCTGCTGCTCGGCCGCTTCTACGACCGGACCATCGACGCCATCCGCGACGCGGGTGCCGAGCAGATCGTGTACTTCGAGCCGAGCATCCTGTGGTCCGGCCTCGGGTTCGACAGCGGCCCCCCTGCCGGTTTCACCGACGACACCAACATCGTCTTTTCGCCCCACCTCTATGCCGAGTCCATCACCATGGACGCCTCGCTTGGCCTGCCCACGATCGTCAGCATCGAACGGGGCTTCACCCTCGCCGACCGGGTGGCGAACAAGTACGGCGGCATCCCGGTCTGGACCGGCGAGTACGGCTACTGGGGTGACGATCGCGTCGACAAGGCCACCCGCTTCGCGAAGGAGCAGGACGCGAACATCCAGGGTGGCGCTTTCTGGGTGTGGAAGCAGGCCTGCGGGGACCCGCAGAACGGCATCCAGGAACTGGGCGACGGACTCATGCCGGTGCTGTGCAGCACCGGCGAGGACGCCCCGCGGAACACCCCGCTGATCGATGAGCTCACCCGCGCATACCCGAGATTCGCGCCAGGACGGATCACCCACCTCGCGGCCGACGGCAACCAGCTGGCGCTGACCGGCAGCGCAGGCGACGGCAGCTGCCGGCTCGAGGTCTGGTTCCCCACCCGGGTCGGCGCCGACCCCTCGGCCGTCGACACGGTCGGGGTCGAGGACGTCGCCTTCACCCCGCTCGGCGGGGGCTCGCTGATGACCGGGTGCGCCACCGGCGACTACGAGGTCCGCACCGGCGCCTGACCCTCGAGTGTGCACCTGCTCGCGCTTGCCCTCGGGCGATGCGACGTTCCCCCGAGCACTTCGTGCAGGGAGGTGCCCCCAGGTGCACACTCGGCGCCCGACGGTGATGTCCGATTCCCGCTAGCGCGGTCGCGGGCGCGCTGCCACAGTGGTGACTGTGACCGCACCGCATCTCGACTTCGACCGCTGCTACCGCGCCGTGTCCTCCCGCGACGCCCGCTTCGACGGGCAGTTCATCACCGCGGTGCGGACCACGGGCATCTACTGCAGGCCCTCGTGCCCGGCGATCACTCCGAAGCCTGGCAACGTCAGCTTCCTGCCGACGGCGGCCGCCGCACAGCAGGCCGGGTACCGCGCCTGTCGCCGGTGCCTGCCCGACGCCGCGCCCGGCTCGCCGCTGTGGAACGTGCGCTCGGATCTCGCCGCGCGCGCCATGCGGCTGATCTCCGACGGCGCCGTCGAGCGCGGCGGAGTCGAATCGCTGTCCGCCTCGCTCGGATACTCGTCGCGGCACCTCACCAGGGCGTTGACCGCGGAACTCGGCGCAGGACCGCTCGCCCTGGCCCGGGCACATCGCGCACACACCGCCCGACTGCTGATCCAAACCACGTCGATGTCGATGTCGGACATCGCCTTCGCCGCGGGATTCTCGAGCATCCGACAGTTCAACGACACGGTCCGCGAGGTGTTCGCGGTGACCCCCTCGACGATGCGCACCGAGGCCGCCAAGCGCGCCGACGCCCCACCCGCCAAGGGCACGGTGTCGTTGCGGCTGCCCTACCGGAAGCCCCTCGACGCCGGCTGGCTGGCCTGGTTCCTGTCCGGGCACGCCGTCGCGGGCATGGAGCGCTGGTCCGACGGCGAGTACCGCCGAACGCTCCGGCTCCCCCGCGGCTGCGGGGTGGTCGCGCTGCGCGTCCTGCCCGAGTACGTACGGGCCGAGCTCACCCTGCGGGACATGCGCGACCTCGCGCCCGCCGTCGCCCGACTGCGGCACCTCCTCGACCTGGACGCGGACCCCGAGGCGGTGGACGGCGCCCTCGCCGCAGATCCCGCGCTGGCGCCAGGCGTCCTGACAGCCCCCGGCATCCGGGTACCGGGCAGCATCGACGCGGACGAACTCCTGCTGCGCACGATGATCGGGCAACAGATCTCGCTGGCGGCGGCGTCCACCCAGACCGCCCGCCTGGTGGCCGCGCTCGGCGCCCCGGTCGACGACCAACACCTGACCCACAGCTTCCCCGGCGCCGACGTCATCGCGGCGGGCGGGCGCGAGGTGCTCACCGGTCCCGCCCGCCGGATCGATGCGATCATCGGGGTCGCGGAGGCGCTCGCCTCCGGGACACTGGCGCTGCACGCCGGCCGCACCGCCGAGGATCTGCGCGCGGATCTGTTGTCGTACAAGGGCATCGGACCTTGGACGGCCAACTACGTGGTGATGCGTACCCTCGCGGACCCCGACGTGCTGCTCGACACGGACCTCGTCGTCCGCCAGGGAGCGCAGGCGATGGGCGTCGACCTGACCGACTCCTCACGCTGGACGCCCTGGCGCTCGTACGCATCAATGCACCTGTGGCGCAGCGCACTTGCCGCGCGCGGTGCGCTCCTTCCCACACCGACCCCCGACACGGAGGACCAGAAATGATCGCCAAGTACGCCACCACCACGACCCCGATCGGTCCGTTCACCGCACTCGTCGACGACGACGGCGCGGTCCTGGCGTCGGGATGGACGGACGACCCCGAGGAGCTGCGGGCGCTGATCCACCCGAGCCTGCGTCCCGCCGCACTCACCCGGCTCTGTGATCTCGGCGCCGTCACCCGCGCCGTCGCCGACTACCACCGCGGCGATCTGACCAGCATCGATTCGATCACCGTCAGGCAGCAGTCGGGCGAGTTCCTGGTGCACGCCTGGGATGTGCTGCGGACCGTGCCCGCCGGGGACCCGATCACCTACACCGAGTTCGCGGGCCGCTCGGGACGTCCCGCCGCGGTGCGCGGCGCGGCGTCGGCCTGCGCCCGCAATGCCGCCGCGCTGTTCGTGCCCTGCCACCGGGTGCTGCGCACCGACGGCTCACTCGGCGGGTTCCGGTGGGGGCTGCCGGCAAAACGCTGGCTGATCTCGCACGAGGAGCACGCACGGTAGATTCGGTCCTTCACCGCCAGGAAGGACCGACCGTGAGCGATCAGCCCACCGCGCCGCCGACCGAGCCGCGTCAGCACCACCCCCGCGATCGCGGCGAGGTACTAGGCATGGGCGGCATGTGGCTCGCCAAGTGGTCACTGTGCCTGGTGCTCATCGCCGCGGGCGGCTGGGTGGTGTGGACCCTGCTGGGCGTCCTGTGGGTCGCGGTCCTGCCGGTCCTGCTGGCGATCGTGGTCTCCACGGTGTTGTGGCCGCCCACCCGCGCGATGACCTCACGCGGCGTGCCCGCGGGGGCGGCGGCGGGCATCACGCTGATCGCGTTCCTCGGCATCTTCGGTGGAATCGTGGCGCTGATCGTGCCCTCGGTGGTCGACCAGTCGCCGGAGTTGGCCAACAAGGCGAGCCAGGGCATCACCCAGGTGCAGGAGTGGATCAAGGGCCCGCCGATCAACCTGCAGGACGATCAGATCGACTCCGCGGTCCAGGCGATCATCCACAAGCTGCAGACCAGCGCGCAGGCCATCGCCACGGGTGTGTTCAGCGGCGTCAGCGCGGCCGGCTCCATGCTCGTGACACTCACCCTGGTGCTCGTGCTCGCGTTCTTCTTCATCAAGGACGGACCGCGCTTCCTGCCGTGGCTGCACAGCGTCTCCGGCGGTCGCGCCGGACGGCACTTCGAGGCGGTGTCCATCCGGATCTGGGACACCCTCGGCGGCTTCATCCGCACCCAAGCGCTTGTCAGCTTCGTGGATGCCTTCTTCATCGGCCTCGGCCTGATCATCCTGGGTGTTCCGCTGGCCCCGATGCTCGCCCTGCTCACCTTCATCGCCGGCTTCATCCCGATCGTCGGCGCCTTCGTGGCGGGCGCCCTCGCCGTTCTGGTCGCGCTCGTCGCGAAGGGCTGGACGACCGCGCTCATCGTCCTGGTCATCGTGATCGCCGTGCAGCAGCTCGAGGGCAACGTGCTCCAGCCGGTGCTGCAGAGCCGCACCATGAAGCTGCACGCGGTGATCGTGCTGCTCGCGGTGACCGCCGGCGGCTCCATGTTCGGGATCATCGGCGCGTTCCTCGCCGTCCCGGTCGCGGCCGTGGTGGCCGTGGTGATCCGCTACATCGGCGAACAGGTGGACCTGAAGCTGGACGATCGGGACCCCGCCGCCGGGACCGAGGCCGAGGTGGTGAGCGAGGAGGTGCCCGCCACCGAGCCCGGCGATCTCGCGACCGCGGACTGACGCAGGCGCGCCCGCCCGCACTATCCCGCGACGACCTCCACGCTCGACCCGGCCCGCCCGCGGATCACGTGCAGCCGGCTCGGAATCCGCTGCCGCATCTCGTCGACATGGCTGACGATGCCGACCACCCGACCGCCTGCGCGGAGCTCGTCGAGGACGCCCATCACCGACTCGAGCGTGTCCGAGTCGAGGGTGCCGAATCCCTCGTCGATGAACATGGTGTCGAGCACCAGGCCGCCGGATTCCGCGGCGACGACGTCGGCGAGACCCAGCGCCAGCGACAACGACGCGAGGAACGATTCGCCGCCTGAGAGGGTCTTCGCCGAGCGCACCACCCCGGTGTAGTCGTCGCGGATGTCCAGGCCGAGCCCGCCCCGCTTGCCGCGCGGCCCGGCCCCGTCCGCGTGCACGAACTCGTAACGGCCACCGGACATCCGGCGCAGCCTGGTCGAGGCGGCGATCGCGACCTCCTCGAGCCTGGCGGCGAGCACATAGGACCGCAGCGACATCTTGCGCGCATTCTGTCCGCGGCCGGCGATCACCTCCGCCAGGCCCGCCAGTTCCGCATGCCGCTCCTGCATCGGGGCCAGCGCACCGACCTCCTTCGCCAGCTGCGCGACCAGGCGTTCGAGGTCCGCCAGCCTGCGGTCGGCCTCCGACGTGACGGCGATCGCCGAGTTCACCACCACGTTCGCTGCCTCGACCTCGGACTCGGCGACCGACGGGTCGACGGGGTCCATCCCGGCGACGGCGGCCACCTCCGCCTCCGCAAGGACCGATTCGGTCCGCACCAGCTGGTCCCGCGCCTGCGCGAGCGCGGTCTCGATGGCCGCCACCCGACGCTCGTCCCTGGTCGCCGCGACAGCCTCGTCCACCGACTCGAAGCCGGCCTCGGCCGCCACCCGGGCGACCTTCGCGGACAACGCCTCCGCACTCTCCTGCGCGACGGTGACCTGCGCGCGCAGGTCTCGCAGTCGCGACACCGCCGCCGCGAGCGTGTCGAGCCGGTCGCGGCGCGCCTGCGGGCTCTCGTCCACGCCCGAGGCCTCAGAGATCCGCTTCCTGATGGTCTCCAGCTGATGCACCGCCCCCGCGATCCGCTCGTCGAGGGTCGCGAGCTCGGCCGTTGCGACGCGTGAACGTTCCTGCAGGCCTTCCTGTTCTGTGCGCAGCCCGGACAGGCGATCGGAGAGCGCAGGCTCGCGCGCCGCCAACCCGTGTGCGGCCGTGTGCGCCTGGGTGGCCGCCGACAGTTCTTCCGCGACCTGATCCCGGTCACGGTCGCCGCCCCGCTCGAGCAGGACCTCGATGGCCCGATCGATCTTCGCGAGGCCATCGGCCGCGGCATCGGCCGCCTGGGCGAATCGATGCTCCGCCACGCGGGCGGCGTCCTCGTCGGACCTCGTCACGATCGTCTCCGACGGCTCGGCCGGGTTCGGGTGCTCCGCCGAACCGCACACAACACACGGTTCGTCGTCGGCGAGTCCGGCCGCGAGCTCGGCCGCCATTCCGGCGAGTCGGCGTTCGCGAAGGTCGAGCAGCTCGCCGCGCGCATCCTGGTGTCGGCTCCGCGCCGCCGACAGCAGGTCAGCGGCGTCTGCCCGGAACTGTCGCTGTTCGGCAAGGGCGACGGCGGCGGTCTGCACGTCGGCCGCCCTACCCCGCGCCTCGTCGAGGGCGGGCAGCGCCGCGACCGCCTGCCGCGCCGCGGCGAGATCGTCCTCGGCGGCGCGCAGCTGTTCGGGCAGCGCGGTCCGACGGAGCTCGAGTTCCGCTGCGGCGGAGGCGAGCTCGCGGCGCCGCTCGCCGTGGCGGTCCAGGGTCTCCTGCAGGGCATCGGCGACCAACGATTCTGCGATGAGGTCGTCGAGCCGCGCGACCTCGTCGGTCCAGCCGCGGATCGTCGCGGCGATGACGCCGCGGTCCTCGGCGGCCTCGGGCCAGGACAGCCGCTCCAGCAGCGCCCTGCCCTCGTCGACCGCGCCGACACCTCCGGCCAGGGTGTCCATCAGCTTCAGTTCCCGCGCAGCGGTTTCCGCCGCCGCGGCGGCCTCGGCGCGGATCTCGGCGATCGGCGCGGCCCGCACCGCCCTGGCGAGTTCCTCGGTCTGCGCTGTCCGCTCGTCCGCGCCCTCGGCGTGGGTGCGCAGCTCCGCAGCTGCCTTGGCAGCGCGCTGCTGCAGACCCCGGATCCGGGTCACCTCGGCGAGCGTGGCGGCGGCCCGCGCCGCGCCCGCCCTCGCCGCGACGAGTTCCACGGTGGCGGTGTCCCTGGCCTCCTCCGCGTCGGCCCGCAACTTGTGCGCCCACGTCAACGGATCGGCGTCTGCGCCCGCTTCGATGCCCGCCGCCGTGGAGACACGAGCGAGCATGAGGTCAACGGACTTACGTCCGGATTCCAGCGTCGCCGCGCTCTCGCGCCTGCGTTCGGCGAACCAGTCCTCGACCGTGCCGAACCGGGTGGTGTCGAACAGCCGCTCCAGCAGGTCGCCCCGCTCGTCGGTGTCCGCGCGCAGGAATCGCGCGAACTCCCCCTGCGGGAGCAGCACCACCTGGAAGAACTGGTCCGCGCTCATGCCGAGCAGCCGGCCGATCTCCTCGCCGATCTCGTCGAGGCGGGTCAGGTTCTGGCCGTGACCGTCCAGCCAGGTGAGCGTGGCCTTCGCGTTCTCCTTGGTGGTGCCGGTGCCACGGAGTTTGGCCCGTTCGTATTCGGGGCTACGGGTCAGGCGGAGCCTGCGGCCGCCGATCGTCGCCTCCAGCACCACCTTCGGCACCGAACCCGCGGCGGCGTGATCCGAGAGCAGTCGCTTGCCCTGCTGCCGGGCGCCGGGGACGGTGCCGTACAGCGCGAAGGCCACCGCGTCGAGGATCGTGGTCTTGCCCGCGCCGGTCTGGCCGTGCAGCAGGAACAGGCCGTCCGCGCCGAGGGCGTCGAAGTCCACCGTCGCGGTGTCGCCGAACGGCCCGAACGCCGAGACCTCCAGGCTGTGCAGTCTCACGCGATCTCTTCCATGGCCGCCGGTTCGCCGAGCTCGTTCTCGCGGACCGCGGCGCTCAGCGCGCGCTCGACCAGGCGCAGCTCGCTCGCCGTCGGCTCGCCGCGCATGTCGGTGAGGAAGCTGGTGGCGATCTGCAGGTCGCTGCGCCCGCGAACGCGCTCGCCGTAGTGCAGGTCCGCGCTGCCCTCGTGTCGCTGCCATTCGAGGTGCACCATGTGCGGGAACCGGGTCTGCAGGGTGCGCATCGGATCCTGCGGCCGGACCGGATCGGTCAGGATCGCCGAGACGTAGTTGTCCTCGTCCTCGGTGAACCGTTCGTCGTCGAGCAGCTCGTCCACGGTGCCGGTCAGCTGACTCAGCCCGCGCACGACCGGCAGGTCGACGCGGCGCACCTCCGCGAGGCCCGCGGCGTCCAGATCGGCGATCCACACCGCCTTGCGGTGGGTCCGCTCGCCGAACGAGTACGGCAGCGGCGACCCGGAATAGCGCACCCGATCGGTGAGGGTCTGCGGAGAGTGCAGGTGCCCGAGTGCCACATAGTCGACGCCGTCGAACGCGGAGGCCGAGACGGTCTCGACCCCGCCGACCGAGATGGACCGTTCCGAGCCGGTCGCCTCGGCCCCGACGACGAAGGCGTGCGCGAGCAGGACCGCACGCGGCCGGGTGCCGTCGACGGCGCGGCCCACGAGATCCGCACGGACGCGCGCCATCGCCGCGTCCAGGATCTCGGCGTGCGAGCGCGCGGTCGGCACGCCGAGCTCCGCCCTTGTGGTCTCGGGCTCGAGGTACGGCAGGCCGTAGAAGGCGACCTCGCCGTGCTCGTCCTCGAGCAGCACCGGACGATCCACCTCGGAGACCCGGGTCATCAGGTGCAATCCGCCCGCGGCCGAGAATGCCGAGCCCGCGCCGAGCCGCGCCGGGGAGTCGTGATTGCCCGAGGTGGCGACGATCACCGCGCCCGCAGCACGGATCGCCTCGAAACCGTTGTTGCACACCGTCACCGCGTCGGCACTGGGGATCGCACGGTCGTACACGTCGCCGGGTACGACGACCACGTCCACCTCGTTCTCCGCGACCATGGCCGCGATGGCCTCGAGCGCGCTCGCCTGATCGGCGAGCAGGTCCACGCCGTGGAAGGTGCGCCCGATGTGCCAATCGGAGGTGTGCAGGATTCGCATGCGCCGACCGTAGATCACGGCGCCGACACGATCGGTGACGCGCGCCGGGGCACGGGCACGAGCGACGCTCCTGGCCGAGCGTGTCGGTGCCCTCGTGCACCATCTGCCCCATGGACCCCGTCACCGCGCTCGGACTGCTCGTCGCCCTCGGCCTCGGCATCGCCGTCGGCTGGCTCTGGCACGCCTCCCGGTCCGGCCAGCACGCGGCGCGGGCCGAGGCCCAGCTCGCTGCGCTGCGCGAGAACGAGAAGACGCTGCGACAGTCCCTCGCCGCGGTGAACGAGGACTCGGCCAGGCGCACGTCGGGCGCGGTCGGCGAACAGGTCTCCCATCTCGTCGGCCCGCTGCACGACGCGGTCGACGCGCTCGCACACCAGGTCCAGCAGGTCGAACGCAGCCGGGTGCACGCGTACGCCGGGCTGTCCGAGCAGGTCGCGGGCATGCATCGCGCCTCCCAGCAGCTCACCACCCAGACCGGCCAGCTCGTCACCGCGCTGCGCGCCCCGCAGATCCGTGGCCGTTGGGGTGAGATCCAGCTCGAGCGGGTGGTCGAGCTGGCGGGCATGGTCAAGCACTGCGACTTCGACACCCAGGTCAGTGGCGAGGGCGTCCGGCCGGACCTGCTGGTCCGGCTGGCAGGCGGCAAGCAGATCGTGGTCGACGCCAAGGTTCCCCTCGCGGCGTACCTGGACGCCGCGCAGGAAGAGGACCCCCGCGTCAGGGACGGTCACCTGACCCGGCACGCCCGACAGCTGCGCACGCACGTCGACCAGCTCTCCGCCAAGGCCTACTGGGCCTCGTTCGATCCGAGCCCGGAGTTCGTGGTGCTCTTCGTCCCCGGCGACCCGTTCCTCGACGCCGCGCTCACCGCCGACGCCGAGCTGCTCGAGCACGCGTTCGCCAAGAACGTGATCCTGGCCACCCCGACCACCCTCGTCGCACTGTTGCGCACCATCGCCCACACCTGGCGGCAGGAGACGCTCTCCCGCGAGGCCGCGACCATTCACCGCCTCGGCCGCGAGCTGTACACCCGGCTCGGGGTGGTCGGCAGCCACCTGGACCGGCTCGGATCCCAATTGGGCAAGGCCGTCGACTCGTTCAATCTGACGGCCGCCTCCATGGAGTCGCGGGTCATCGTGACCGCCCGCAAGCTCCACGAGCTGGAGGTCGGGGACGGCGAGGTCGCCGAGATCGGGCGGATCGACTCGTGGCCGAGGGCCGTCGGCCTCGGCGAGAACTTGCCCACTAACGGTCGCGCCAACGAGGCGATCGGATCGTGAACAGCTAGTGTCTAAGGGTGTCTGCAACCCAACGTGCTCGCTCTGGGGTGCCGCTCGAGATGCGGTCTGTTCTCCCCACTGTGCCCGGCGTGCCCGCAGCGGCCGCCGTTCTCATCGCGGTGGCGGCGACCTTCGTTGGATTCGCCATTGACGCGGTCCGTGGCAACGAACTGACGTCCGCGTTCTCCGTCTTCTACTTCCTCGGCTGCGTCGGCGCGGTCCTCGCGGTCCGTAGCCGCGGCCTGTTCGCCACGATGGTCCAGCCGCCGCTGATCCTGTTCGCGGCCGTGCCGCTGGCCTACCAGTTCTTGTCCACGGGATCCAAGGGCGGACTCAAGGACCTGATGTTCAACGTGGCGATTCCGCTGGTGAACCGCTTTCCGCTGATGTTGACCACCACCCTCGCCGTGCTCATCATCGGCGGGGTCCGGCTCTACCTCGGCCAGCAGGCGGTCCGCACCCCTGCCCGCGCGAGGAGCAGGTCCGCGGACGCAGGCACCGACCGCGGCACCGACCGTCCCGCGACCCGGCCGCAACAGGCCGCACGACGGACCGACCAGCCGCGCACCGCGGCCCAGCGCACCGCACCGGCACCGCGCCCGCACGGGACTCCGCAGACCCAGCCCGGACGCGCGGTGTACCGGGACCCCGCACCGACCCAGGTCCAGCGTCGCCCGGTACCCCCGCCGCCCGCGCCGGGGAATCTCGGCCGTAGGCCGGAACGCGCGCCGAGCGCCGCGACCGCACGGGTGCAGCCCCCTCGCGGCGCCGCCGACCCGTACACCCCCGTGCACCCGATCCCGCAGGTGCGGTACCGGGACCGGGAGGACTCGGCTCACGATCAGCCGCGCGGCAGGTACTGACGATCACCCGGCGCTGACCCCACGGACCGGCCCCGTTGGCCGGACCGGGGTGTCACGGCCGCACTAGGAACTGGTGTTGCTCGGCTTGCGCAGCTCACGCGGCAGCGAGAAGACGAGGGTCTCGTTCGCGGTGGTCACCGGCTGCACATCGTGGAATCCGTGATCGGCGAGAAGCTCGATCACACCGCTGACCAGGATCTCCGGCACCGAGGCACCCGAGGTGACACCGACGGTGGTGACGCCGTCGAGCCACGCGATGTCGATCTCGCGCGCGTAGTCGACCAGGTAGCTCGCCCGCGCGCCCGCGCCGAGCGCCACCTCGACCAGCCGCACCGAGTTCGACGAGTTCCGCGACCCGACCACGATCACCAGATCGCACTCCGGGGCCATCGCCTTCACCGCGACCTGCCGGTTCTGGGTGGCGTAGCAGATGTCGTCGCTCGGCGGGTCCTGCAGGAGCGGGAACTTCTCGCGGAGCCGGGCCACCGTCGCCATCGTCTCGTCGACGCTGAGCGTGGTCTGCGACAGCCAGATCACCTTGTTCTCGTCGCGCACGGTGACGGCATCGACCGACTCCGGTCCGTCGACCAACTGGACGTGATCGGGGGCCTCGCCCGCAGTCCCCTCGACCTCCTCGTGGCCCTCGTGCCCGATCAGCAGGATGTCGAAGTCGTCCCGCGCGAACCGCTTGGCCTCCTGGTGCACCTTCGTCACCAGCGGACAGGTCGCGTCGATGGTCTTGAGGTTGCGCTCGGCCGCCGACTCGTGCACGGCCGGGGACACCCCGTGCGCGGAGAACACCAGCAGCGAGCCCTCCGGCACCTCATCGGTCTCGTCGACGAAGACGACGCCGCGGTCCGACAGGGTCTCGACCACGTGCCGGTTGTGCACGATCTCCTTGCGCACGTAGATCGGCGCGCCGTGCTTCTCGAGGGCCCGCTCGACCGTCTCGACCGCGCGGTCGACGCCCGCGCAGTATCCACGTGGTTCGGCGAGCAGGACGCGCTTGCCGGAGCCGCCCGGAGCAGGGGCGCTGGAACGGGCGATGCCCAGGTTCAGGGGGACTGCGGAAGACATGACACCAGGGTACGGGCAGCCGTGGCGCGGTGCCCGATCAGGCACACCGCGCGCCCAGCTACCAAAAGGGGCATTCGTCAGGCAGTCTTAGGGCCATGATTCGTCCCCCTTTCGCTGCGCGGGTCGCTGCCGGGATCGCCGTCACGGTTGTCGAAGAGGTGCAGAAGCTGCCGAATACCGCGGTCGCGCTCCCCATGACCACGATCAGCCACATGCTGCAGACGACGATGCGCGTCCAGCAGTCGATGACGGCGCTGGCGATCAAGGGCGATCAGGCGTTCTCGATGCTCTTCCACCAGGACGAGGAGCAGCCGGAGTGGGCGGTCTTCGACGAGGACGCCGCGCCCGCACCGTCGGGCGGCGACGGGGCCGCGGCCAAGCCCGCGAACCAGGGCCGGTTCGCGCTGTACTCGATGCAGCCGGAGTCCGAGCCGGACGCGCCCGCGGCGACGACCGCCACCACCGCACCCGAGAAGGCGGCCGCGAAGAAATCCTCCGACGGCACGCCCGCGTCGACGCAGGCGAAGCCGGCAGCGACGCGCCCCGAGATCGCCGAGTACCTCGACTACGACAACCTGACGCTCGCCCAGCTCCGGGCGCGGCTGCGGACGTTGACGGTCGAGGAGCTCGATGCCCTGCTGGCCTACGAGAACGCCGCCCGCGCCCGCGCCCCGTTCCAGACCATGCTCGGTAACCGGATCACCAGCGCCAAGGCCAAGTGAGCTCCGTCCAGCCGAGCCAGACGGGCGCGCCGACCTCGAACTCGCCCGAGCACCCGTGGCCGGTCCGATCCGTCGCGACCAAGGTCTCGCAATGGATCGATCGCCTCGGCAGCATCTGGGTCGAGGGCCAGATCACCCAGATCAACGTCCGCCCAGGCACCCGCACCGCGTTCCTGGTGCTGCGCGACGCCTCCGTGGACATGTCGCTGTCGGTGACCTGCTCCCCCGCGCTGATCCGCGATTCCCCGGTTCCGCTGACCGAGGGCAGCCGGGTCGTGATGTTCGGCAAGCTGTCCTTCTACACCGGGCGCGGCACGGTGTCGCTGCGCGTCACCGAGATCCGGGCCGTCGGGATCGGCGAACTGCTCGCCCGGATCGAACGACTGCGCGCACTGCTCGCGGCCGAGGGCCTGTTCGATCCTCGGCTCAAGCGGCCGCTGCCGTTTCTCCCGCACACCGTCGGCCTGATCACCGGGCGGGCCAGTGCCGCCGAGCGTGACGTGCTCAGCGTCGCCGGAAAGCGTTGGCCCGCCGTCCAGTTCGAGATCCGGAACACCGCGGTGCAGGGTCCGACGGCAACCGCGCAGATCGTCGCGGCGCTGGCCGAGCTGGACTCGAATCCGGCGGTGGAGGTGATCGTCCTTGCGCGCGGTGGGGGCAGCGTCGAGGACCTGCTGCCGTTCTCCGACGAGACCCTGTGCCGCGCGATCGCCGCATGCACGACCCCGGTGGTCAGCGCGATCGGCCACGAACCGGACAACCCGCTGTGCGATCACGTCGCGGACGTGCGAGCCGCGACGCCGACCGACGCCGCCAAGCGGGTGGTCCCCGACGCGGTCGCAGAGCAGGCCCTGGTCGCCGAGTTCCGGGCGCGCGGCGCGGCCGCACTGCGGAACTGGGTGGCACGCGAGGCGCGGTCGCTGGCCGACCTGCGCAGCAGGCCGGTGCTCGCCGACCCACTCGCCGCCGTCGAGCGGCGGGCCGAGGAGATCGCGCGGCTGCGCGAGGCGGGCAGGCGCGACGTCAACCGGCTGGTCGCCGGTCAGGCCACCGTCGTCGAGCACCTCGCGGCCCGGCTGACCACCCTCGGGCCTGCGGCGACGCTGGCCCGCGGGTACTCGGTGGTGCAGAAGGTGGTGCCCGGGTCGGATCCGGAGGTGCTGCGCTCGGTGGAAGACGCCCCGCCCGGCACCCAGCTGCGGGTGCGGGTCGCCGACGGCGCGGTCATCGCCGCCGTCATGGGCAAGGACAAGTCAGGAGAAGCACAGTGAGCCAACCGGTATCGGAGCTCGGCTACGAGGCCGCGCGCGACGAGCTGGCCGACGTGGTCAAGATGCTCGAGCAGGGCGGCCTCGACCTCGACCACTCCCTCGCGCTGTGGGAGCGCGGCGAGGCACTGGCCAAGCGTTGCGAGGAACACCTCGCGGGGGCGCGGGCACGGGTCGAGAAGGCGCTCTCGCACGCCGACGACGAGGACGACCCGCGCTAGCGCGGAGCCTGCCTCAGCTGCTCGCCGAGTAGGTCGCGCGGCCGGACAGGTACGTCGCCTCCACCGTGAGATCGGCTATCGCGGCGGGATCCACGGCCCGGGGGTCGGCGGACAGCACGACGAGGTCGGCATATTTGCCGGGGGCCAGCGTCCCGATGATCTCGTCGGCGAAGAGTTGGTGTGCGGGCCAGATCGTCTGGGCGCGCAGTGCCTCGTCGACGGTGATGCGCTCCTCCGGCGCGAGGACCCGCCCGGTTCGGCTGGTCCTGGTCACCGCGACGGAGATGTTGCGCAGCGGCTCGACCGGCGTGACCGGCGAATCGTTGTGCAGGGAGATCCGGATGCCCGCGTCGATGGCGGAGCGCGCACGCATCCAGTGCGAGCCGATCTCCTCGCCGAACAGTCCGTCGACGAGCACATCGCCCCAGTAGTAGAGGTGGTCGATGAGCAGGCTGCAGGTCACGTCCAGCCGGGCGGCCCGCCGGAACTGGTCCGCGGTCATCGCCCCGCAATGTTCCAAGCGCAACCGGTGGTCGGCTCGGGGATGCTCGGTCAGCGCGGCCTCGTACACGTCGAGAATCGTGTCAACACCGTGGTCGCCGAGGACGTGGCAGGCCATCTGCCACCCCAGCGGGAAATACGCGCCGACGATCGCCGAGAGCTGTTCGCTCGTGTAGTTCGCCTGGCCACGGTGGTCGTGTCCGAGGCCGATCACGTTGAGCGTGGCGTCGGTGTTGAGGTACGGGAACGAGGTATCGATGTTGCCAACCCAGGGTGACCCGTCGACCCACAGCTTGATGCCGATCTGCCGGAACACGTCGTCACCGTCGCCCGGCGAAGAATCGGAACACATTTCGGCGGTGGACATCTCGTACGTCCGCAGCCGGACGAGGGGGTGATCGCCCGCGTAGTGGGTGCGCATCAACGGCAGTTGGTGAGGCGAGAACGCGAGGTCCGCGATCGTGGTGATGCCACGCGCGGCCAGTCCCTGCAGCTCGTCGCGCCACAGTGCCGCAGGGTCGACGTCTCTGCTCTGCATTGGCCCCGCGAGGGCGAAGATCGCCGGGACCTCGTACGCCTTGCCGGTCAGATTCCCGTCGGCGTCACGCTCGAAATGCGCGCCGGTCGGATCCGGTGCGTCCGCGGGCAGCCCCGACAGCCTCAGCGCCGCAGTGTTCGCCCACGCGAGGTGCCCCGAGTTGTGCATCACCAGAACGGGCCGCTCCCCGGCGAGTTCGTCGAGCCAGGGCCTGGTCGGCTCGGGGAACCCCGATTGGAGCAACGGGTCGAGTCCGCTGAAGATGAGCGGGACGGACGCGGGCGTTGTCGCCAGGGTGTCCCGCATGAGGGCGATCACCGCGTCCGCGTCCGGGACGACGACGGGACGGATGTCGACGACGGTGTCCGCGTAGCGGGTCATGTCCATGGTGGGGTGGCCGTGTGCCTCCACGAAACCGGGAAGCACGGCCCGTCCGCCGAGATCGACGATCTCCGTGTCGGCGGTCCGCAGCGCGAGGATCTCCTCCGCCGTCCCCACCCCCGCGATCCGCCCATCGCGCACCGCGAGCGCTTCCGCAACGGGCAGGGCCTCATCCATCGTGACAACGATTCCGTTGGTGAAGATCAGGTCCATGTCGCCTCCGAGGAAAATTGACACTTCCGGATTCCCCTCACAGTCTGCGGCGTCGATGCGCGAAACCTGTCGAATTGAGGGAAGAGTGTGGGCTCGGTCCGGTCGTCCGCTGAGCGAACTCCCGATGAGCGGGATGGCCCGCTGCCCGCGTCACCGGCGACTCCCTAGCCTCGGCGCATGGCAGGCGAAAAGGTGTACGTCATCGACCGGGTCGTCACCAGGCCAGGGCGCGCACGGGAATTCGTCGACGCGTACCTGGCCGAGTACGCCCCAGGAGCCAGGGGGCGGGGCATGACTCTCGAGCACGTGCTGGTGAGTCCGCCGATCTGGTTCGACGACGAGTCGAACACGATCACCGCCACCTGGACGCTCGACGGCGCGGAGGGCTGGTGGCGAATGACGTGGCAGGGACGCCCGGACCCCACCCTCGGGCAATGGTGGACGCGGATGGACGAGATGGTGCTCGAGCGCACCCGCACGATGGCCTCCGCCGCGCAGGACCTGGACGGGTTGACCGATGTTTAAGATCACCAAGCTCATTCACCATCGCCCCGACGTCGATGACGACGCCCGGGCGCGGTTGGCCGACGACCTGCGCCGCGCCGCCGACCTGGCGGGCGCACACCGCGCGCTGGTCCAGCCGACGCTGCCCGGTGTCCGCAACGGCGGCGACCTGCTCGCACATCTCCAGTTCGATGTCGAGGATCGATGGCGCGCGGCCGAATCCGCGGTCGATGCGCTCCTCGATCCCGCGGTCGTCGAACACGTCGACGGCGTCGAGTACCGCGGCGAGCCACGCGGGCGGCTCGGGGTCGGTGCCGAGGGCGGGGTCTACCGGACGTTGCTGCTGAGGGTGGATCCCGGCGCGGCGGACGCCGTGGTGGAACGATTCGAGACCGAGCTGCTCCGGATGCCCCGCCATGTCCCCGCGATCCGCGCCTGGCAGCTCAGCCGGGTGTCGCGGGCGGAGGGCGCGTCGCCGTGGACGCACGTGTGGGAACAGGAGTTCACGGACCTGCAGGGGCTGATGGGCCCCTACCTCGCGCACCCCGTGCACTGGGCCTACATCGACCGGTGGTTCGACCCCGAGTGCCCGGACGTGATCGTCCGCGACCGGGTCTGCCACAGTTTCTGCGCGCTCGACGGTTCGGCCGTCTAGCGGACAGGGCGGATGGGCCGGGTCAGGGCGTCAGCGGCTGGGCGGCGTCGAC
The DNA here is from genome assembly GCF_053607505.1 of Rhodococcus sp. NPDC055112. Taxonomy (NCBI): domain Bacteria; kingdom Bacillati; phylum Actinomycetota; class Actinomycetes; order Mycobacteriales; family Nocardiaceae; genus Rhodococcus; species Rhodococcus sp. NPDC055112. The sequence continues at coordinate 26,589 of NZ_JBSGTR010000024.1, read as the reverse complement.
GGCCGTGGCGAGCTCGGTGAACTCCTCGGTCGTGCCGCTGCCCTTGATGAGGATCCGGACGTCGCCGAGATCGGTTACCCAGATCGGCTCGCTGCCCTCCTCGGCGTACTCGACCCACCGATCGCCCGTGACCGGGGCGACGCCCGTCGGGCTGCGCAGGTCGCCCGCGACCCAGGGCACCAGCGCCTCCTCGGTCGCCTCGCTCTGGCTCAGCTGCAGGTAGCGACCCTTCGAGGTGATGTAGCCGACGGTGGTCACGTCGCCGCCGCCGTTACTGCCCGCCACGCCTCGGCTGCCGGAGTTCGGCTGCCAGCCCTCGGGCACGGCGGGGTCGCGGACCGGGAACCCGAGCACACCGGCGTCGTATTTGAGCGACGCGTCGACGTCGAAATGCGGCACCGGTCCCGAGGTGGGACCGCCAGGACTGAACTCGCAGCGGCTCGCGATCCCCGCGACGATCAGGCAGATCAGAACCAACGGGATCATCGACCACACAATGTCGCGGTTGTTCTGCAGAATCCGGGGTTTCTTCTCGGCCACGCAGCTAGTATCCCAGCCGCGTGTCGGCCGAGGCCCGGCGGTTCCCACCGGCGGGCGAAACGCCGCCGCAAATCAAATATATGTTGTTAGATGTCCGGCATGCGTTCGAGGATCTTCATCCGCCCGCCGGCCATTCGCACCGCCGCGATCCGCGGGCTGCTCCTCGTGCTTGGACTCGCCGCCGTCGGCACGACCGCGCCTGCAGCGGCGGTCGCCAAGCCCGCCGGCTACGCCGCACTGCTCGACCTCACGCCTGCCAACGCGAAGGCCGAGCTGGCGGGCGGTCTCGACCCCCTGCTGCCGACCGACCCCGCCGTCCTCGGCGACGCGCTCGGCGAGGCAAGGGCGGCAGGCGTGCCGCCGGGCCGCTATTCCGCACTGCTGCACCAGTACTGGCTCGCCAGTGGCGCCAGGGCGGCGGGCATCGACCTGGCCACCTGGGACCCGAACGCCGGCCTCGCCGCCAACGCCGCGCTGGTGGACCGGGTGTACGAGAACTACGGCAGGTACCAGCGCGCCCGCGCCGAGCTGTACTGGGCCGGGATGGCGGGGATGGCGGGCGCGTCCTTCACCGGCGGCTTCTGGGACCTCGACATGGGCCGCGCCGCACTCGGCGTCGACGCAGTCCGCGGCATCGGCGCCGCGGTGGCCGCGGCCACCGGCGCCCTGCCCGAGGCGGCGACGGCGCTGCTGCCGCAGGACGTCCGGGCGCTCGCGACCGTCGGCCCCGCCGTGACGGCGCAGGATCTGGACTGGTACCAGAAGCGCCTGCTGATCATGCAGAAGCACATCTTCTTCGACATGGTCCCGATGCACGAGGCATACCTCGCGGGCGGCCGGGTGGCCGTCGACGAACTCGACGCGGCGGGTCTGCTCGACGACAACGCGAGGGCCGCGTGGGTGGGCATCTACTCCGGCACCCCGGCCGGCTACGCCGATGCCATGGTCCGGATGGCGGACCGCGAACAGAACCAGGTCGTCGCGGACCAGTGGGATGCCACGTCGGCGGCACGCGGCGGCGTCGGGCGGGCCCTGACCTATGTGACGACCATCGCCGCGAAGCCCTCGGTCCCCGGCTCGCTGGCGCCGGGGGTGTTCGCCCCGATATCGGTCACCGGGGAGGTCGCAGGCGCCGACTACCGGCTGCGGGCGCCGCTGCCCGACTTCAACTGGGCGGATCGTGGACCGCGCTGGACGTACATCGCCGGAGACATCGCGGTCGCCTATCAGCGCCTCGCCGAGGATCGACCGGAGGTGGCCGCCGCGCTGCTCACCCAGCCGTTCCGTCAGTTCGCCGACCAGCAGCGTGCCCTGCACCGCGCCCCCGACCTGCTGCGCGACCTGAGCACGGGATGGTCGCTCGAGCGGCAGCCGTAGCCCAGCCTCATCAGCGGACCACCGGTGATGAGACAATCACGCTCGAGTCGAACCCTGACTTCCCCCGACGGAATCTATGGCGGCGCCCGCACGCGCCTGCCACTAGGAGGCACCGCCCATGACGGCCAGCACCCCATCGAGTCGCCGCGAGGCGCCGGACCGCAACCTGGCGATGGAGCTGGTCCGCGTCACCGAGGCGGGCGCGCTGGCCGCGGGCCGCTGGGTCGGCAAGGGCGACAAGGAGGGCGGCGACGGTGCCGCCGTCGACGCCATGCGTCAGCTCGTGAGCAGCGTGTCCATGCGCGGCGTCGTGGTGATCGGCGAGGGCGAGAAGGACGAGGCGCCCATGCTCTACAACGGCGAGGAGGTCGGCAACGGCGACGGCCCGGACTGTGACTTCGCGGTCGACCCCGTCGACGGCACCACGCTGATGTCCAAGGGCATGCCGAACGCGATCTCCGTCCTCGCGGTCGCCGAGCGGGGCGCCATGTTCGACCCGTCCGCCGTGTTCTACATGGAGAAGATCGCCGTCGGCCCCGACGCAGCCGACGTCATCGACATCACCGCCCCGGTCGCCGAGAACATCAAGCGCATCGCGAAGGTCCGCAAGTCCTCGGTCTCCGATGTCACCGTCTGCATCCTGGACCGCCCCCGGCACGCGCAGCTGATCTCCGACGTCCGCGCGACCGGCGCCCGGATCCGGCTGATCTCCGACGGCGACGTCGCGGGCGCCATCGCCGCGGCCCGCCCCGACTCCGGCACCGACATGCTGATCGGCATCGGCGGCACCCCCGAGGGCATCATCGCCGCGGCCGCCATGCGCTGCATGGGTGGCGCGCTGCAGGGCCGGCTCGCCCCGACCGACGACGCCGAGCGCCAGAAGGCCATCGACGCGGGCCACGACCTGGATCGGGTGCTGCTCACCGAGGACCTGGTCTCCGGCGAGAACGTCTTCTTCACCGCCACCGGCGTCACCGACGGCGACCTGCTGCGCGGCGTCCGTTACAGCGGCGGCGGCGCGCACACCCAGTCGATCGTGATGCGCAGCAAGTCCGGCACGGTCCGGATGATCGACGCCTACCACCGCCTGTCGAAGCTGCGCGAGTACTCCTCGGTCGACTTCGACGGCGACCCGGACGCGCAGTTCCCCATGCCGTAAAGCGCTCCGCGCCTGTGAGTCCTTTTGGTCCGCACAAGGGCCAAAAGGACTCACAGGCGGCGCAGCCGCTTCGGTGGCAAGCTGCTAGGTATGACTGAGAACGCCGAATCGCAGTTCCGCATCGAGCACGACACCATGGGCGAGGTCCGGGTCCCGATCGACGCGCTGTGGCGGGCCCAGACCCAGCGCGCGGTGGAGAACTTCCCGATCAGCGGACGCGGCCTCGAACGCGCCCAGATCCGGGCGATGGGCCTTCTCAAGGCCGCCTGCGCGCAGGTCAACAAGGACCTCGGTCTGCTCGATGCCGTCAAGGCCGACGCGATCATCGCGGCCGCAGGCGAGATCGCCGAGGGCAGGCACGACGACCAGTTCCCGATCGACGTGTTCCAGACCGGCTCGGGCACCAGCTCCAACATGAACGCCAACGAGGTCATCGCGTCGATCGCGAAGGGCAACGGCGTCGAGGTGCACCCCAACGATCACGTCAACATGTCGCAGTCCTCGAACGACACCTTCCCCACGGCGACCCACCTCGCGGCGACGGAGTCCGCGGTGAAGGCGCTGATCCCCGCGCTCGACCATCTGCGGCTGGCACTGTTCGACAAGGCCGCCGAATGGAAGTCCGTCGTCAAGTCCGGGCGGACCCACCTCATGGACGCCGTGCCGGTCACCCTCGGGCAGGAATTCGGCGGCTACACCCGGCAGGTCGAAGCAGGCATCGAGCGGATCATGTCTGCACTCCCCCGGCTCGGCGAGCTGCCGATCGGTGGCACCGCGGTCGGCACCGGACTCAACGCCCCGGACGGGTTCGGGCCGCTGGTGGTCGCCGAACTCCTCCGGGCCACCGGCATCGACGCACTCTCCCCGGCGCGCAACAGCTTTGAGGCTCAGGCCGCCCGCGACGGACTGGTCGAGGCATCGGGCGCACTGCGGACGATCGCCGTCTCGCTCACCAAGATCGCGAACGACATCCGCTGGATGGGGTCGGGCCCACTGACCGGACTCGGCGAGATCCAGCTCCCCGACCTGCAGCCCGGCTCGTCGATCATGCCCGGCAAGGTGAATCCCGTTCTGCCGGAAGCGGTCACGCAGGTAGCCGCGCAGGTCGTGGGCAACGATGCGGCCGTCGCCTGGGGTGGCGCGGCGGGCGCCTTCGAGCTCAACGTGTACATCCCGATGATGGCCAGGAACCTGCTCGAGTCATTTCGATTGCTCGCCAACGTCTCCCGACTGTTCGCCGACAAGTGCGTCTCGGGCCTTGTCGCCAACACCGATCACCTCAAGACCCTCGCGGAGTCGTCGCCGTCGATCGTGACGCCGCTGAACTCCGCGATCGGCTACGAGGAGGCCGCCGCCGTCGCGAAGGAGGCGCTCAAGGAGCGCAAGACGATCCGCCAGACGGTGATCGACCGCGGGCTGGTTCCCGAGAAGCTGACCGAGGCGGAGCTCGACCGCCGCCTCGACGTCCTCGCGATGGCGAAGGTCCAGGAGTAGCCGGGGCGTCAGGCGGGCGGCGACTTTCGCGCGCGACGTTTGGCCCATAGCATCCGCGCCAGGTAAGCCGGGCTCGGCTCCAACCAGCCGAGTTGCTCGGCCATGCCCAGATCATCGCGGTCGGCCCAGTGCTCGATCACCAGGCCGTTCTCGAGTCGAACCCAATGTGATTGGGAGACAGCGAAACTCCGGCCGGTGGGCGGGAAGGCCCCGGCGACGGCACCGCTCTCCTCGAAGTTCAGGAACAGCCCCACGTGGCGACCGCTCATGGTCACCTCGACCGCGACGAGGTCGCCGTCCGCCACCACATTCCCGATCTCGAAGTGCAGGTCCGCGAACGGCCGGCGCAGCCACAGCGCGGTCGCATGCCAGGATCCCGGTCCGTGAACCCGGGTGTGCGGCGGCTCTGTCTTGGTCTCGTGGTTGACGGCGTCCGGATGGATGATGGCGTCGAAGTCCTCGCGACTGCCCGCGGCCACGAACTCGATGCTGCGCACGGCGATCGACTTCGCCTCCGCCGATGGGGTGGATCGATCGCCGTTCACTCCGACCTCCCTGACAGTCGACGAGTCCTTGCTCAGGCCGCGATGGCGATGACCGCACCCGGCTGCAGCCACCGGATCAGCCAGACCAGTGCGCCCTCGCTCACCGCGACGCAGCCCAACGTGGGCTCACCGTTCGAGACGTGCAGGAAGAAGGCGCCGCCGCCGCCGGGCACCCGCTCCTTGTTGACGCCCATCACCACCGCGTAGCGATAGGCGGGGATCTCCAGCTCCTCGCTGGCCGACTCGTCGAAGGCGCAGGACCCGGGGGCGCAGACCTGATGCGTGTTGTAGGTCGCGCTGTCCGGGTCGCCGTCCCACCAGTCGTTCGGACCCACCTTCCGGTACGGCAGGCCGCCGCCGGGGTTCCCTGCGGTTCCGAACGCCGCGTCCAGGCTGAACACGCCCTCCGGGGTCGCGGGCACGCCGTCCACGGCCGCATCCGCGAACCCGTCCGCCCCCACCTGTGCGGGCAGACTCGGGGAGATCCGGTGCCAGCCGAGCGGGGAGCGCTGCCAGGCCTCCAGAGTGGCATTCGAGCCGCCGGAACCGCGGACGCTGATGACCTGGGTGGCCCCTCCGACGGCCCCGTCGAACCAGGGCCCCTGAGCCAGGGCGTGCGGCGCACACAGCAGCGCCAGCACCGTTGCGATGACGGTCGATAGGATCGCGCTCGCCAGTTTGCGCACACCACATGGTGTCCCGCGAGGCCCGCGCGGTCAAGCACCTTTCGGGCTCGACCCCGGCGCTCGACCGGTACGGTCGGGTCACCGTCACCCCCGGCCACACGAGCGATCGGATCGACATGAGTCCTGCAACCAGCGAACCGCTTTCCGTGGACACCCCCGCCGACGTCCGGGTGGTGCGCGCGTTCCTGGCCGCCCTGACCAGGGCCGATGTCGACGCCGCGGCCGCGTACCTGCACCCCGAGATCGCCTGGCACAACGTCTCGCTGCCGATCCTGCGCGGATACCCCACGGTGACCCGGGTGCTGCGGCAGCTCGCCCGCCCCGGCCTGCGGTTCGACGTGATCATGCATCACGCGGCGGGCGAGAACGGCGTGGTCCTCACCGAGCGCACCGACCTGCTCGGCGCGGGGCCGATCAACGCCGAGTTCTGGGTGTGCGGCACGTTCGAGCTGCGCGACGGCAAGATCGCGGTGTGGCGGGACTACTTCAGCGTCCGCGACGTCGTCCGCGGCATCGTGGTCGGCGTCGTCAGGGCCGTGACCGGCAGGCGCGGCGGACGCGGCACGGGCTACCTCAGCGACGCCGCAGCGCTGGACGAGTGAGAAGCGAACCCGTCAGTCGTAGAACGACGCCGGGTCCACCTCGGACAACGCGATCCAGTCCGGCCCCTCCGGCGACCCGGCACCCGCGGAGCCGACGGCGACCGAGTCGTCGGACCGCAGCCGGACGGCCAGCGCCGGTTCCTCGTCGATCAGCTGGACGAGGGCGTACACGGCCGCCAGGTGGTGCAGGCACGGCGCCCGGCGACTCGTGCAGGAACACGTCGCCCCGCACTCCGCCGGTGTCGCGGCCACCGCGATGCCCGCGCCCTGCAGCTTCGCCACCGGACCATCCGGGAGATCACCTGATGCGCCGCCGCCGAGCCCGGGCGCACCGAGCACCTCGCGCACCAGTGCCAGCGCGGCATCGTCCCAGCGCGGCACCTCGATGGTGACCGCGTGGGACCTCTGCTTCGCCGCCACTTCCGCGCACACCCGCCCGGCGGACACGCCCGTGAGAGTCACCGACCCACCCCTGGCGAGCCTCCTGGCCTGGGGTAGCTGCGCATTCGGCGCCGAGGCGGCCGTCGACTCGATGGTGCGAAGCCAGGCCCGCCCCCACGCGGTCGCTCCGAACTCTGCTGCCGTCATCGAACACCCACCGCGTCGAGGTCGAGCAGCGAGCGCAGCTCGCCGTCTGCCAGCTCGGCCAGCGCTACCTCTGAGTTTCCCGAAATCGATTCCGCCAGAGCACGCTTCGATTCATGCATCGAGGCGATGTGGTCCTCGATGGTGCCGCCGGTTACGAGGGTGTACACGTTCACCGTTCGGCGTTGGCCGATCCGATGGGCCCGATCCGTGGCCTGGTCCTCGACCGCGGGATTCCACCATCGGTCGTAGTGCAGGACATGGCTGGCTCGGGTCAGGTTCAGGCCGAACCCGGCCGCGCGCAGACTCAGGACGAGAACGGGCGCCCCGTCCGGATCGTCCTGGAATTCCTCGACCATCCGATCACGCGACCGTGCGCTCAGACCACCGTGCAGGAAGGGGATCTCTCCGACCCCGAGCTCGGCCGTCAGATGCGTCGACAGCAACTCCCCCATCGTGCGGTACTGGGTGAACACCAGGGCCCGGTCGCCGTCTTCGACTATCTCCGAGAGCATCTCGGTGGACCGGTCGAACTTGCCCGACCTGCCGCGCAGCGCGCCGCCGTCGCCGAGGAGCTGTTCGGGATGGTTGCAGACCTGTTTGAGGGTGGTCAGCAACGCGAGCACGTTGCCGCGCCTGGTGATTCCACTGCCGAGCCCCACGTCGAACGCGCGCTCCACAGCCTGACGGTACAGCCGCACCTGCTCCTCGGACAGCGTGCACGCGACGGTCGAGTACTGCTTGTCCGGCAGCTCGGTGGCCACCTCGGCCTTGGTACGCCGCAGCACGTGTGGCGCGATGAGGGCGCCGAGCCGGGCCGCGGCCGTCGCCGACCGCCGAGACTCGATCGGCACGACGAACCGCTGACGGAAGCGCGCCCTGGTCCCCAACAGCGCCGGGTTGGTGGCGCGGAAGATCGACCACAGCTCGTCGAGCCGGTTCTCGACCGGAGTACCGGTCATGGCGGCCCGGATGCGTGCGGTCAGCCGTGCCGCCGCCCTGGCCGCGAGGGAATCGGGGTTCTTGATCTGCTGCGCCTCGTCGAATATGACTACGTCCCAAGACGCTTCGCACAGTCGATCGATGTCCGAGCGCAGCAGGCCGTAGCTGGTCAGCACCACGGTCCCCGGGCTCACCGTCGCAGGCAGCGCCCTGCCCGCACCGTGGTGGACGATCACCGGGACGTCGGGGGCGAACCGCCCGAGCTCGCGACGCCAATTCCCGACAACCGAGGTCGGGCACACCACGAGGTGGGGACCCAGCTCGTTTCGGGTGGCGAGCACGCAGATGGCCTGCAGCGTCTTGCCGAGCCCCATCTCGTCCGCGAGGATGCCGCCGCCCACCTCGTCGAGTGCCAGCAGCCAGGCCACACCCTGGACCTGGTACGGCCGCAAGGTGGCGCGGATGTGTGCCGCCGCCAGATCGTCGGTGGTCCGCGCCGCCGAGATGAAACTGCTCAGCAGGGCGGCCGCGGTCTGGATCGCAGATTCGTCCTCGTTCAGCACGGCGTGGGCCGCGGCGGGCATCCGCGCGGCGAGCTCGGCGCACAGCTCGTCGCTCGGCACTCGGTTCCCACCCGCGAGATGCGCGGCCGCGCACCACGACCGGACGGATCCCCCCGCGCCGACCTCCGGCTCCATCGCCCGCAGCGCGGGCAGCACGTCCACCAGATCGATCAGTCGCGCATCGACCGTGCGCGGCGCGACGGCGCCGCCGACGGGTACCGCGAACCGGCAGCTCGCCGCCCTCCCCTGCGGCAGACCCCACCGAGCCAGCCCGGCGGCCACATCGTCTGTGCCCCACCACGCCATCGCCCCGAGGACCGGGATGAAGGTCGCCTGCAGCAGGCCAGGGCGAACCCAGTCCGAATCCGCGTCGATCAATTCGCTCTCACCGTGCACGCCCGCCGATGGTACGGAGGCCCCGCGGTACGCGCCATCGACAGACGCCTCGAAAAGCCCTGGTGAGGTGTGTTCATCCCGACATTGACGGGTGTCGATCCGGCGTGTCTGTCGACCCATAGAATTCACCGGATCGATTTACCGATCCGGTACCGAAGGGACCCATGATGGAAAAGCTCCGCAACTACGGCCTGCTCATCAAGTACGTCGCCACCACCCAGTGGCGCAAGCTCCGCGGCACGGACAAGGCGGCTCAGACGCCGGCCCAGGACCAGTCTCCGCAGCAGTAGCGAGCGGGGAGGCCCGGAGACCGGGCCTCCCCACCCCCGCACGTCAGGCGGTCGGGCCGAACTCCTCGAGCATCTCGGTCACCAGCGCCGCGATCGGTGACCGCTCGCTGCGGGTGAGCGTGATGTGGGCGAAGAGCGGGTGCCCCTTGAGCTTCTCGATCACCGCGGCGACGCCGTCGTGCCTGCCGACCCTCAGGTTGTCGCGCTGGGCGACGTCATGGGTGAGCACCACCCGCGACCCGGTGCCCAACCGCGACAACACCGTGAGCAGCACGTTGCGCTCGAGGGACTGCGCCTCGTCCACGATCACGAACGAATCGTGCAGCGACCGGCCGCGAATGTGGGTGAGCGGCAACACTTCCAGCATCCCGCGGTTGATCACCTCGTCCATCACCTCGGGACTCGCCAGGCCGTCGAGGGTGTCGAAGACCGCCTGCGCCCATGGCCCCATCTTCTCGCTCTCGCTGCCGGGGAGGTAGCCGAGCTCCTGTCCGCCGACCGCGTACAGCGGCCGGAAGACGACCACCTTCCTGTGGGTGCGACGCTCGAGCACCGCCTCCAGCCCGGCGGTCAGGGCGAGCGCCGACTTACCGGTTCCTGCCTTGCCGCCGAGCGAGATGATGCCGATGCTCTCGTCGAGCAACAGGTCGAGGGCGATCCGCTGTTCGGCCGAGCGGCCGTGCAGGCCGAAGGCCTCCCGTTCGCCGCGGACCAACTGCACCCGCTTGTCCGGGGTCACCCGGCCCAGCGCGCTGGAACTTCCACCCATCAGCCGGATTCCTGTGTGACAGGGCAGTTCTCGCGCCTCGTCGAGATCAATGTTCCCCTCGGAGAACAGCTCGTCGATCCGGGTCGACGCGACGTCGAGTTCGGTCATCCCCGTCCATCCCGACGGCACCACGTCGTGCGCGTGGTACTCGTCGGCGGGCAGACCCACCGCGCCCGCCTTGACCCTCAGCGGGGTGTCCTTGCTGACCAGGACCACTTCCTTCCCCTCGGCAGCGAGGTTGAGGGCGCAGGCCAGAATCCTGGAATCGTTTGAGTCGGTGCGGAACCCGATGGGGAGGACCGTGGGGTCCGTGTGATTGAGCTCCACCTGGAGCGTGCCGGCGTCGGTGCCGATCGGAACCGGCTGATCCAGCCTCCCGTGCTCGATCCGCAGGTCGTCGAGCATCCGAAGCGCCTCGCGGGCAAACCATCCCAGCTCGTGGTGGTGGCGTTTGCCCTCCAGCTCCCCGATGACCACCAGGGGCAGCACAACCTCGTGCTCCGCGAAACGCGTGACGGCCCAAGGATCCGAGAGCAGAACCGAGGTGTCGAGTACGTAGGTGCGAACTGACCGTTCGGGAGACTTCGTGGATGCGGACCTCGGGGAATTCCCGGCATGTCCGGAATGGGCAGATACGGAGCGAGTTGCGGTCACGTGAGGCTCCTACGTCTGCGCGGCACCCGCGCAAACTTCAGTTCGCTGGGCCGGTCCGTCCCTGGTGCGTCAATCCGCACGAGGGCCGGGCGCCGGCCCCCTCGCACTGAATGTTTCAGCCACGATCAGAACCTCCCGGACAGGCAACTCGTTCGCTGCCTGTTACCGGGGACGCTACTGCGATCGGCGCCCTGCTGCACTCGCAACACGCAGGGCGCCGATGAACGCGTAGTTAACTCCAGCTCAGGCGTTAGAGGGGTGTTCACCCATATAAGCCCGTTGTGTTCACCAATTGGTGCCGTGATGGTCGACGGCGCCCGCGACCACGAGGGCGGCCGAGGAGGCCGAGACCGCCACTCCGACCACAAGAGCGCTGTGCGCGGGCATGCGGTTACCCGCCCTGACCGGCAACGGAAATGCGGAAACACGGCCGCGGGTAGCATGGAGCGCTACAGACTTGGCAGCAATGAGAGGACGTTCGATGACGACCTCGGTGAAGCAGCGGCCCGGGAACCTGCCGGCGGAGTTGACCAGTTTTGTCGGTCGGCGCCACGAGGTGGCCGAGGTGAGGCGGTTGCTGGCGAGCTCGAGGTTGGTGACGCTGGCCGGGATCGGCGGGGTCGGCAAGACCCGGCTGGCGTTGCGGGTCGCGGAGGATTCGCGGCGGGTCTTCGCCGACGGGGTGTGGTTTGTCGCGCTCGGCGAACTGCACGATCCCGCCCTGTTGGCGGAGACAATTGCCGCCACACTCGGGCTGCGTGATCAGCCGGGACGTTCGTCGTCGCGTCTGTTGGTCGATCATCTCTCCACCCGCCAGACGCTGTTGGTCCTGGACAACTGCGAGCACCTGCTGGGTGCTGTCCCGGAGTTGGTGCAGGCGCTGTTGCGGGCGTGTCCGGAGCTGCGGATCCTGGCCACGAGCCGCGAGCTCTTCGGGGTGGACGCGGAGCGGGTACTGCGGGTGCCGCCGTTGACGGTGCCGGACCCCCAGCAGAGCCCGCCGCTCGAGGCGATGCCCCAGTACGAGTCGGTGGCGTTGTTCGTCGCACGGGCTGCCGCGGCTGTGCCCGACTTTGCGCTCACCGAGGGCAATTGCGCTGCAGTGGCAGGAATCTGCGACAGGCTGGACGGGCTCCCGTTGGCGATCGAGCTGGCGGCGGTGCGGATCCGGGCGATGTCCGCCGAGCAGATCCTGCACCGGTTGACCGACCGGTATCAGTTGCTGACCCGCGGGTCGCGGGTCGCGCCGACCCGGCAGCAGACGTTGCGGTCGTGTGTGGACTGGAGTTACGAGCTGTGTGAGGCCCGGGAGCAGAGGCTGTGGGCGTGGCTGTCGGTGTTCGTGGGTGGTTTTGAGCTGGATGCGGCCGAGAGCATCTGCCCCGAGGAACTGGTCGCCGACGGCGTTCTGAACGTAGTGGCCTCACTAGTGGACAAGTCGATCCTGGTCCGCGAGGAGTGCGGGGCGGTGGTGCGATTCGGCATGGCCGAGACGATCCGCGACTACGGCCTGGAGAAGCTGCGTGAATCCGGCGATCTGTCGACGGCTCAGCGGCGGCACTTCGCGTGGTACGAACGGCTGGTTGAGCGGGCCGCCTCCGAGTGGGTCAGTCCTGAGCAGGCGGGCTGGATCGCCCGAATCGATAGGGAACAGCCGAACCTGCGGGAGGCGCTGGCGTTCAGCCTGACTCAGGCGGTCGTCGAGATCGATTCGGATGTCGCCATGCGTATCGTCAACGCCCTGTTCGTGTTCTGGACATGTCTGGGTCTGGTGGGGGAAGCCAGGCATTGGATGGACCGCGCCCTGACGAGCTCGCACACTGCGCGGGCAGAGGAACGTGTGTTGATGTTGTACTTCGACAGCGTGGCGGCAGGAATGCAGGCCGAACTCGTCGAGGCCAAGGTGAGGGCCACACAATGCCGCGCGCTCGCGGAGCAGCTGGGGGACGCGGAGTCGCTCGAGATCGGGAACTACGCGAGCGGCTATCTGGCTGTGTTCAGCGGCGACCTCGCTGGTGCGGTAGAACCGTTCCAGACCGCACTTACGAGCGATCCCAGCCCCAGCCAGTCCTGGCGCCAGACCGCACTACTGTTGGGCGTCCTCCCCTCCCTAGCGCTCGTGAGCGGACTACTGGGGGACGAGGAGACGGCCATCGCCTGTCACGAACGGGTGCTTGCGATCACCACCCCGCAGGGCGAGTGCTTCTACAGGGCCTACTCGTTGTGGGCTCTCGGCGTGACAACGCTTCGCGTGGGAGACGCCGATCGGGCAGTCACCCTGTCGGAACAGGCATTACGACTGATCCGACAGATCAATGTCCAAGTCCTGACAGACTGGTGCTTGGAGTTGTTGGCCTGGATCGCGATCCGCGAAGGCAATCCGACGCGTGCCGCCGTCCTGATGGGTGCCGCCGAGACGCTCTCACGGAAGGTGGGAAGCGCCTCGGTGACCCTCCCGTACCTGCTCGACTACCACGACATATGCGAGCAATCCACTCGTGAGGCGCTCGGGACCCGCGGCTACGAAGAGGCATTCCGCACAGGTGCCGCCATGAACCTCGACGAGTCCGTCGGATACGCACTCGGGGAGGGCCCGACCGACCAGCCGCGGACCACTGCGGTCGCCTCCGTGCTGACCCGGCGCGAAACCGAGGTGGCCAACCTCGTCGCCGCCGGCCATTCGAACAAGGTGATCGCCTCGATGCTGGTGATCTCGCCCCGCACCGCCCAGGGCCACGTCGAACACATCCTGTCCAAGCTCGGGTTCACCTCGCGGACACAGATCGCGGCCTGGACCGCCGAGAACACACAACAGAACAGGCAGCTCTGACCGAACCCTGTCCGACAAGACGTTTGCGGCGAGGTCAACACCGCGCCCCTGGCGAAACCGGCCGCCTCACCGATCTGGCAGGGTCGACTTGTTTCCACGCCGAGCGCGGTGGACCTGGTGCGATCTAGACCCGGCAGCGCGAGGGCATCGACGGCCAATTCCGGGCTGATTCATCATCACGATCGCGGGTCGCAATACACGTCCATCGCCCTCGCCAAATCGCGCCTTGGAGCGGTCAACGATCCCCAAGCGCACACGTGGCGACAGTCCTCTGTGCGGTGCGCGCATCGAGACGGGGTTGTTCGGGCACCGCACCCTGACGCGCCTGATGACGTCGCTCGAGGCGCTCCCCTTCGTCGTCGGACATGTCGGTACCACCCCGATCTCGGCGCCGTCGCGTACAACTTCGAGTCCCTGCACATACCGGACGACGAAATGCGCATCTCCGTCTACACGAGCACCGCCACCTGAGACCGTTCTATCAGCGCACAGGCTCGATCGCGATCCAGTCACCTCGGCATGCGACCCACTCCCTACTGGTGTGATCAGGAGCCCCCGTTAAGTGTGATCACCAACTGGTCAACCTATCCAATCCATGTGCCGCCCAGTACGGCCCGCCATAGGTGAACACCCCTTAGACCGACTTGGAGAGCAGACCCCAGTCCTCGAGGCCCTCGTACAGCGGCAGATCAAGGGCCAGCTTCGAGACCCTGGCGCGCAGCGCGGCGAAATCGGTGTCCGAGCCCTGTGCCAGCGCGGTCGCGATGATGTCCGCGACCTCGGTGAACTCGGCGTCGCCGAACCCGCGGGTCGCCAGCGCGGCGGTGCCGATGCGCAGGCCGGAGGTGACCATCGGCGGACGCGGGTCGAAGGGGACCGCGTTGCGGTTGACGGTGATGCCGACCTCGTGCAGCAGATCCTCGCCCTGCTGGCCGTCCAGCGCCGAGTTGCGCAGGTCCACCAGGACCAGGTGCACGTCGGTGCCGCCGGTGAGCACGGAGATGCCCTTGTCCGCGACGTCGGCGGCGGTGAGGCGCTCGGCCAGGATCCGGGCGCCGGACAGGGTGCGCGCCTGGCGGTCCTTGAACTCCTCGGTGCCCGCGATCTTGAGCGAGACGGCCTTCGCGGCGATGGCGTGCATGAGCGGCCCGCCCTGCTGGCCGGGGAACACCGCGGAGTTGATCTTCTTGGCCCACTCCTGCTTGGCCAGGATCAGTCCGGAGCGCGGGCCGCCGAGGGTCTTGTGCACGGTGGTGGACACGACGTCCGCGTAGGGCACCGGCGACGGGTGCAGGCCGGCCGCGACGAGCCCGGCGAAGTGCGCCATGTCGACCCACAGGTAGGCGCCGACCTCGTCCGCGATGGACCGGAACTCGGCGAAGTCCTCGTGCCGCGGGTACGCGGACCAGCCGGCGACGATCACCTTCGGCTTCTCGGCCACCGCGATCTTGCGGACCTCGTCCATGTCGATGCGGTGGTCTTCCTTGCTGACCCCGTAGGACGCCACGTCGTAGAGCTTGCCGGAGAAGTTGAGCTTCATCCCGTGCGTCAGGTGGCCACCGTGCGCCAGGTCGAGGCCGAGCAGCTTCTCGCCCGGGTTCATCAGCGCCATCAGCACCGCGGCGTTCGCCTGCGCGCCGGAGTGCGGCTGGACGTTCGCGAACTCGGCACCGAAGAGCTCCTTGGCGCGGTTGCGCGCCAGGTCCTCGATGACGTCGACGTGCTCGCAGCCGCCGTAGTAGCGACGGCCCGGGTAGCCCTCGGCGTACTTGTTGGTCAGCACGCTGCCCTGGGCCTGCAGCACCGCGCGCGGCACGAAGTTCTCGGACGCGATCATCTCGAGGGTGTCGCGCTGACGGGCCAGCTCGCCGTTCATCGCGGCCGCGACCTCGGGATCGAGTTCGGCGAGCGAGGCATTGTTGACGTCGGTGCTGGGCACAGCGGTCATCGAGGAATCTCCAAGCGGGAGCTACGGCAGGGGCACGCTCAGTCTAGGCAATGGCTGTCAGCGCAGCGCAGACGGGATCAGCGGCTCGTCCAGCAAGCGCCGGAACAACTCGGATCGGCCCGCGGCGTCGGCGCCGCGATCGAGCCAGCTCCCGAGCAGCCGGTAGCCCTCGACGTAGGTGCTGATGTAGGCGCGCCACAGCGGGTCGGACAGGAATCGCAGCGTCTGCCGGGCCCGCTCCGGGGTGGACAGGGTCCACCGCTGCAGGAACGCGGCGACGTCGTCCTGGCTGCGGCCGCGGTCGTGCAGCAGCAGCGCCGCGTCCTGCCGGACCCCGAGCAGCGAGGCCGACGCGTTCGCCAGCCGCTCCGCGCGTTCGCCGTCGAAGCGCAGCCCCAGGTCCGCGTAGATCTCCTGGGCCCACGACCCCCAGCCAGAGCCCATGGGAGTTCCGCCGGCTCCACTCCACCCGACGATCGAGCCGAGCGCGTGGTCCGCCAGCCCCTCCGCCATCAGGCACTGTGGCGTGTTGACCAGGAACAGGGTCTGCTCCGCCTGCCCGGCCCCGACCAGCCCCGACTCCTTGCGGCAGTGCTCGGTGTGGTGGCCGGGATACGACTCGTGGGCGATCAGGTGCGGCAGGTTCGCCATGTGCTGCTTGAGATCGGAGTTGATCGCCACCTTCGACCGGTAGTCACCGAGGTAGTAGTTGAACCCGGACCAGGGCTTGTCCCCGACCACCTCGTACTCGACCCGCTCGGTCTCGGGCAGCGCGTACTCCGCCCGCACCCGGTCGCGCAGCGCGCTGGAGAAGGCCTCGACGCACTCCGGCAGCCGTTCGGGCGGGATCTCGTCGGCGGCGCGGTGCGCCTGCAGCCGCTCGGCCAGCGGGCGCGCGGCATCACCTGCCAGCACCTCGTCCATCGCGCGGTGCGCCGCCCGGTACTCGTCCTCGGAGCCCGGCTCGATGCGCACGTCGAAGTAGGCCTGTACCTCGTCGACGAAACCGATCTGCTCGCCGGCGAACTTCCGCGCGGAGCACTCCAGCGCGCGCAGGTGCACGTCGAGGAACGCGGCCCGTTCGGCGGGCAACCCGGAACCGGCCACCTCGCCCCGCAATTCCGCGGCGCGGCGCGCGAGCAGGCGCGGATCGGGTGGCGGCGCGTTCTCCACCTGCCTGCGCAGCGCCTGGTCGCCGGTGAAGGCGTCGACGAAGCCCTCCTCCAACCGGTCGAAACCGAGCCCGAGCAGCAGGTATTCGCGGACGAGTGCGACGGGGTCCATGGTCGTCCACCCTAACCACCGGCGAGTTGTCCGACCCGCCGCCGCCGCGCACGGTGGTGTCGAGCACAATCCGACTATGCAGAGCGAGATCCAGGTGCGCGCATGGCACGAGTGAGCGAGAGCAGCCCCTACGTCGAGTTCGACCGCAAGCAATGGCGAACCCTGCGTAAGTCGACACCGCTCGTGCTCACCGAGGAAGAACTCCTCGGCCTGCGCGGCCTCGGCGAACAGATCGACCTCGACGAGGTCGCCGAGGTCTACCTGCCGCTCTCCAGGCTCATCCACCTCCAGGTGGCCGCGCGGCAGCGCCTGTTCGCCGCCACCGCGACGTTCCTCGGCGAGAAGCACCCGGATCGGCAGGTGCCCTTCGTGATCGGCGTGGCGGGCAGTGTCGCGGTGGGCAAGTCCACCACCGCCCGCGTGCTGCAGGCCCTGCTCGCACGCTGGGATCACCACCCGCGCGTCGATCTGGTCACCACCGACGGCTTCCTGTACTCGACGGCCGAGCTGACGCGTCGGGGCCTCATGCACCGCAAGGGTTTTCCCGAGAGCTACGACCGCCGCAAGCTGCTGCGCTTCGTCACCGAGGTCAAGTCCGGCGCGGAAGAGGTCGCGGCCCCGGTGTACTCACACGTCTCGTACGATGTCCTGCCCGGCCAGTACCACCTGGTGCGCCAGCCCGACATCCTGATCATCGAGGGCCTCAACGTCCTGCAGACCGGACCGCGGCTGATGGTCTCGGACCTGTTCGACTTCTCCATCTACGTCGACGCGCGGATCGAGGACATCGAGCGTTGGTACATCAAGCGCTTCCTGGCGCTGCGCAAGACGTCGTTCGCGGACCCGACGTCGCACTTCCACCACTACTCCGGGCTCTCCGACGAGCACGCCACCCTGGCCGCGGACGACATCTGGAACTCGATCAACCGGCCGAACCTGGTGGAGAACATCCTGCCGACCCGCCCGCGCGCCACGCTGGTGCTGCGCAAGGACGCCGACCACTCCATCAACCGGCTGCGGCTGCGCAAGCTGTAGGCGGCTACGCCGCCCGTGCGTGATCGACGAGTCTCAGGACTCGTCAACCGCGCACGGGCGCGAAGCGCCTATGCGCCGAATCGACGGTGCCGGGCCGCGTAGTCACGAAGCGCGCGCAGGAAGTCGACGTGCCGGAACTCCGGCCAGTACGCCTCGGTGAACCAGATCTCGGAGTACGCGCTCTGCCACAGCAGGAAGCCAGACAGTCGCTGCTCCCCCGAGGTGCGGATCACCAGATCCGGGTCCGGCTGCCCGGAGGTGTAGAGGTGGCCGTCGATGCCCTTCACGGACATCGCCCCGACCAGTGCGTCCCCGGACAACCCCTCGTCGAGCTTCTCGCGTAGCAGCGACTGCACGGCGTCGGCGATCTCCTGCCTGCCGCCGTAGCCGACGGCGACGTTGACGTGCGTGCCCGTGCGACCCGCGGTGCGCTCGGCGGCCTCGCGCAAGCGCCGCGCCTGCTCCTCAGGAAGTAGGTCGAGGGTGCCGACTATCTTGACGCTCCAGTTCTGCCCGGGACCCGAGATCTCCTCCACCACATCGGTGATGATCTCGAGGAGGGTGTCGAGCTCCTCCGGTTCGCGCCGCAGGTTCTCGGTGGAGAGCAGGTAGATGGTGGCCATCTCGATGCCCGCCTGATCGCACCAGCCGAGCATCTCGGCGATCTTCAGCGCACCCATCCGATGACCGTGGCTGACGTCGGTGAAACCGTTCTCCCTGGCCCATCGACGGTTGCCATCACACATCACCGCGACGTGTCGCGGGTGCTGGAGCCCCTCGAGCTGACGGCGCAGGCGTCGCTCGTAGATGCTGTACAGCAGGTTCGGGACCTTCACCTGGACATCACCACGAGAGCCCACATTACGCGGCTCCGGTGAGGCCCCGACGGCCGCCGCTGTAATCGTCGTCTCACCCCGTTTCCGGCGGCGCCGGCGGCCGCTACAGTGGCCACCGACGCCCAAACCTACGCAACCGTAGGTTCACGACCGCCCGGGAGCAGCAATGTCCGAACTCGACCTCGCAGCGCCCCCGGTGAAGCCGCGGATGCGGGGCTGGATCCACCTGTGGGCATTCGTGGTCGCGGTGATCGCGTGCGCCGTGCTCGTCGCCGCCGCCGCCCAGGAATCCGGCCGGGCCGCCGTCGCGACCGCGATCTACTCCGTGACGGTGTGCGGGGTGTTCGGCGTGAGTGCCACGTACCACCGGGTGCACTGGGCGACCGCGCGCGGCCGGATCTGGATGAAGCGCGCCGACCACTCGATGATCTTCCTGTTCATCGCGGGCAGCTACACGCCGTTCGCGTTGCTCGCTCTGCCGCCCGCGACCGGCCGGACGCTGCTGGCCGTGGTGTGGGCGGGCGCGCTGGCCGGGGTTGCGCTGAAGATGCTGTGGCCCACCGCCCCCCGCTGGGTCGGCGTCCCGCTCTACCTGATCCTCGGCTGGGCGATCGTGCCGGTCGCCGGACAACTGGTCGACCAGGTCGGCTGGCTGCCGCTGATCCTGCTCGCGGTCGGCGGGGTGCTCTACAGCGTCGGGGCGATCCTCTACGCCACCAAGTGGCCCAACCCCTGGCCCACCACCTTCGGCCACCACGAGTTTTTCCATGCGGGCACCGTGATCGCGGCACTGTGCCATTACATCGCGGTGTGGCTCGTCGTCGTCAACTGAGCATCGCGGTGCGGGCGAGACCGGGGCGTGTGTGCGCCACGCGATTCGCTCCATTCTCACGTCAGCAGCCCCTCGAGATCGGCGCGATGCCCGCGAAGCGGTCCTCGAGAAACTTCCACGCGCCGGGGAGACCGATCGCCGCGGCCGAGAGGTGATCCGGGCTCGAGACCACCTCAGACTGAACGGGCACACCCGCGTCGCAATAGCGGCGCATCGTCTTGGTGATCGAGTCGACCGGGATCAGCACGTCGGTCCCGGAATGCCACTCGTACACAGGCGCGTTCGGGACGGAGGCAACGTTCTCGACGCTGTTCTCGGCGAGCACCGCCTGCACCGGCGGGCTGTCGAGCAGCGCACGTCCGACCGCAGGGTCGGCGACGTCTGCCATGGATCGACCGGCGCCGGAGAGAATGATCTCGTTGGTGCACGCGTTCGCGATGCGGTCCCGCAGGTCCCGGCCAACCTGGTTGAGCTGGCTGGTGACCGGCATCCGGTCCGGGTACTCGCGCTCGAGGCCGAGCGCGGCGGCCATCGCGAGCCCGAACACGGGATGTCTCTGCTCACCGAGGGCCTTGGCCATCTTGTCGATGTTCATCGGGGCACCGCCGTAGGCACTGCCGGCGAGCTTGAGCTCCGGCGCGTAGGTCGGGGCGATCGCGGCGGCCATCGCGGTCGCCATGCCACCGCCGGAGTAACCGGCCAGACCGACCGGGCTCTCGGCCAGCCCGAGCGCGGCGTACCGCTGGGCCGCCCGGATCCCGTCGAGGGTGATCTGCCCACCGACCTTCGCCGCACCGTACGCGCTGTTGGGCCCGAGGTGATCGGGGACGGCCACCGACCAACCCTTCTGGATGGCGACGTTCAACGCGGGCGTCGCTCGAATCGCGGGTTCCGGATCGTCGGTGTACATCGCCGTCGACGGCGCGCACCCGAGCCCGAGTGCGTTGATGATCTGCTGATAGGACAGCAGCGGGCGCCCTAGTGCGGCATTCCGCGGCGAGAACACTGTGGTCACCGCCGAGATGGGCTTGCCTTCCGAGCTGGTCGACCGGAACTTGAGCTGCACCGCGTCGGTATCGATGAACCCGAGAGGCGCGGGCACCGACCTCGCGGCGAGTACGTCGCCCGGCTGCCGGTCCGCGATGTCGGCGGGTGTTCCGTAGAAGGCGTCCTGGAGCGAGGCCGGGTAGACGATCGGGCCCGCGCTGGCGGCCGGCGCCGCGGCGAGGACAGCCGCAGCGGCGGCAGACACGGCGATGCCGGCACCGATCGCGTGAGTCCTGGATCGTGGAGTCGCAGTTCGCATTCTCATCCTTCATCGGGTGCCCAGCACGGTGCACCCCATCTGGGGCCGCTGGTACATGGCAGATACGTGTTCGCCCGGCCACGCGGTTGCGTGCGGACCGTGTTGACCGAGGCCGGGTCGTCGTCGCGGGCGGATGCACTGTGTCTGGCTATTGCCGCCGAACTCGATCGGGTGCATGGAGATTCATGGAGTGTCAGTCAGAACCGTTGGGAGAGTTCGTGACCAACTGAATCGCGTGGTCCGCAGCTCACAATCCACGCGCTACAAACCGAATGGTCCCATCCGATTACCGGAGGCGGCCGGGGACGTTTTGTTCAATCACCGGCCGCTCCAGGGATTGGGCGGCCGGAACGCATGCGGCGCCGTTCCTTCGGGGTCTTTCCGCCCCACACTCCGAACGGCTCGGCGGCGCCGAGGGCATATTCGAGGCATTCGGCCACGACCGGACAGCTCTGGCAGACTTCCTTGGCAGCGCGGACATTTTCCTGCCGACAGCGGTCTGGAAAGAATTCGTCTGGTTCCGACCGGGCGCACTGGGCCCCTGCACGCCACCCCTCGATGTCGCCGAGCCCAACGGGTGGTCTGATGGCCGGCCGAACCAGATCGGTGCGAGCACCGGCAGCCATTGCGTTGGTCATGCGATATCCCCTAATCATCCCGGAACCATCGGGGCCTGTTTCCTAGCCGGTCGACCGGGGTTGCGCTGGTACAGATGTCGCACTGGCCGACCGCCAGGACACCGAATCCGCACCTGCGCCCCACTGGAGTCGAGACCGCCCAGTGAACCGAGTCCGCCCGCGTCACCGCGGGGCGCGACGGACCCTGCAGCCGACCGGATACGAGCCTCCCTGGTGCCCCCTGACCAGACCACTCTCGAGCCTGCCGGCGGACATCAATGCGGCCGAATGTGCACTCCATCGGTCCTGCCAGAACCGTCCCCCAACCCCGCGTTCGGTCGCCTTCTCGACGCGCGGAGGTCGCGCAGCGTACGGCCACCGACAGTGGCCTGCACACGAACGCCAGGCCCTCAACGTGGTGACCGCGCACGAGATGGACACCCACACCGGGGTCCACGTGAATCGACACTAGAGCGGTTGGCAGCGGAACTGAAACAACAGATTCGCGACGAATCAACAAGGCACTGTTGTCAATAGGGGTACGGGTGCGGGGAGACCGCACCGACTGGCGACCGTGTCATCGAAGACATCCACCCGCTCCCTGGCGGCGAGCGCAGCGACCCGTCGAGCGCCGCGTTGCTACCGCGCCAGAGCGGCCCTCAGTTCGTCGATGCCGGTCGCAGGCCGGTCACAGACGAACCCTCGACACACGTAGGCGGCCGGTTCGCCGTCGACCAGTGGGCGGTCGACGAGCAGCGGTGACGTGTCCGGTGCACCGCCGATCACCACCGCGCCACCCGGCGCCTCGCGACGGGCCGCGTCCAGCAGGTCGGAGCCGGTGCCGGTCATCGACACCGCCACCTGGATCGGTCCACGCACCGAGGCCTCGGCCACGGCCAGCCAGTGCCCCGCGGACCTGGCCGCCCTGGCGAGCAACAGCGCCCCGCGGTCCAGGGTGTCCGCGGCCGCCGCGGCGTACCGAGCGGATCGCTCGGGACCGGCAAGCGCCGCTGCGGCCAGCAACGCCTCCGCCATCGTGGACGCCCCCGACGGCGTCGCCCCGTCGAAGGGGTCGCGCGGCCGGGTGATCAGGGCCTCGGCGTCGTCGGCGGTGTCGAACCAGCTGCCCGGTTCCTCGGGATCGGCAAAATGCGCGATCGCGAGGTCGATGAGTTCCTCTGCGCGGGTGAGCCATTCGAGGTCGCCGGTCGCCTGGTGCAGGGCAAGCAGACCGACCGCCAGCGCACCGTGATCGTCGAGCACCGCGGCCGCGTCACCGACCACCCCGTCGAGCGAGGCCCGGCGCAGTCGCCCGTCGACCAGATGTTCGCCGAGGAGCGTCCTCGCGCAGTGTGCCGCGGCCTCGACCCAGTCGGGGCGGCCGAGACCGGCCCCCGCCTCGGCCAGCGCCGTGACCACGAGACCGTTCCAGGCGGTGACGACCTTGTCGTCACGCCCCGGCTGCGGGCGACTCGACCGCGCCTCGAACAGCCTCGACCGCACCGAGTCCCAGCGCGCGGGGTCCTCGGGATCCGCGGGCAGCTGCAGCACCGAGGTGCCCGCCTCGAAGGTGCCCGCGGAACTCACGGCGAGCAGCCCGGCGGCCCACACACCGTCCTCGAAGCCCAGGACCGAGAGCAGCTCGTCCGGGGTCCACGCGTAGGTCAGGCCCTCGATGCCGTCGGTGTCGGCGTCCAGTGCCGAGGCGAAACAGCCGGAGTCGGTGCGCAGGTCCCGCAGCAGGAACTCGACCGTCTCCTCGGCCACCCGGATCGCCAGCGCCGACCCCGTCCGCCGCCCCAGGTGGGCATACGCCCGCAACAGCTGGGCGTTGTCATAGAGCATCTTCTCGAAGTGCGGAACCACCCAGTCGGCATCCACCGAGTAGCGCGCGAACCCGCCACCCAGCTGGTCGTAGATTCCGCCGCGCGCCATCGCCTCCGCGGTACGTTCCACCGCGGCAAGCACTTTCGCGTCTCCGCTGCGCTCATAACCGCGCAGCAGCCCCTCCAGCAGCGCGGACGGCGGGAACTTCGGGGCCGCCCCGAATCCGCCCCTGTCCTTGTCCTCGTCGCGCAGCGCGGCGACGATCGCGGCGTCCAGCAGGTTCACGTCGAGAACCACCTGTCCCCCGGGAACCCCGGCGGCGTTGGCGGTCAGCTGTGCCGTGATCGCGGCGGACGCCTCCTCCACCTCCCCGCGCCTGCCCCGCCAGGTGTCCGCGATGGCCTCGAGCAGCTGGGTGAAGGACGGCATGCCGCCGCGCGGCACCGTCGGGTAGTAGGTGCCGCAGTAGAACGGCTCGGCCGAGGGGGTCAGGAAGCAGGTCATCGGCCAGCCGCCCTGGCCGGTCATCGCGACGGTCGCGTTCATGTAGACCGCGTCGAGGTCCGGCCGCTCCTCGCGGTCCACCTTGATGCAGACGAAGTTCTCGTTCATCAGCGCCGCGGTCGCCTCGTCCTCGAAGGACTCGTGGGCCATCACGTGACACCAATGGCAGGCGGAGTAGCCGACGGAGAGCAGGATCGGCACGTCGCGCACGCGCGCCCACTCCAGCGCCTCCTGACCCCACTGCTGCCAGTGCACGGGGTTGTCGGCGTGCTGACGCAGGTAGGGACTCGTCGCCCCGCCGAGAGTGTTTCGGGCCAGGGCCGACATGGCGCGCTGCCTAGCTCGTCGAGCCGGTCGGCGGTTCGGCGTTCTTTTCGTCGGTCGGCGCCTCGCCCGCCGCGCCCCGATCGGTGCCCTCGTCCGCGGCCTGGTCGAGCTCGGGATGCTCAGGCTCGAAGGTGTCGGGCAGCTTGCGGAGCTGCTTGTTCATCGAGCGGACGAGCAGCACCGTGCCGACGAGCAGGGCGACGATGATGACGAAGCCGATCGGTGAGGCCTTGCCGAACTCCGGCCCTACCGGGCTGCTGGGGGTCTGTGCCAGCCAGCCGGCCGCACTTGCCAAGATCACTTCTTCTCCTCAGGGTGGCCGTAGCCGACGTGGTCGATGCCTGCGAACAGGTCGGACTCCGGGATCGCGGTGCGCACCCTCGTCTTCGCGAGCTCGAACTCCTCGGTCGGCCAGATCTTCTGCTGAATATCCAGCGGCACCGCGAAGAACGACCCGTTGGGGTCGATCTGGGTGGCGTGCGCACGCAAGGCGTCATCGCGCTGCGGGAAGTAGTCACCGCAGACGATCTGGGTGGTCACCCGCGCCATCAGGTCGCCCTGCTCGGTCCGCCACTTCTTGAGCCACTCCGCCATCGGGAACTCCTCGCCGCGGCGGTCGTACTCGTCCTGGAACAGCAGCAGGCGCTTACGGATGAAGCCGTGCGAGTAGTAGAGCTTGAGCGGCTCCCACGGCTCCCCCGCCCCGGGGAACCGCTCGGGGTCGCCCGCGGCCTCGAACGCGGCCATCGACACCTCGTGGCAGCGGATGTGATCGGGGTGCGGGTATCCGCCGTTCTCGTCGTAGGTCGTGATGACGTGCGGACGGAACTCTCGGATCACCTTGACCAGCGCCTCGGCGGACTCCTCCAGCGGCACCAGCGCGAAGCAGCCCTCGGGCAGCGGCGGCAGCGGGTCACCCTCGGGCAGCCCCGAGTCGACGAAGCCGAGCCAGAGCTGCTGGACGCCGAGGATGCGAGCGGCCTCGGCCATCTCCTCCTTGCGCACCTCGCTGATCCGGTCGCGCACGCCGGGCACATCCATCGCGGGATTGAGGATGTCGCCGCGCTCGCCGCCGGTCAGCGTCACCACCAGGACCTCGTTGCCCTCGGCCGAGTACCGAGCCATGGTGGCGGCACCCTTGCTCGACTCGTCGTCGGGATGGGCGTGCACGGCCATGAGACGCAATCCGCTCACAGTGCTCCTTCACCTCAGCTTCGCCTGTAGCGACGTGGTGGTCCGACGCCGACGTCCGCCGACAACGCACCGTTGTCCTTCCCCTATAGTTCCACCCGGTACTTCCGCCGTCAGCCGTGGCCCCGCCCCAGCAGCGTGCGAGGTACGCCGACCGGGCCGTCGCAGGCCCGGTGCCGCTGTACGAGAGCTGAGCGATATGACCGAGACGCCTCCCGCCGACCGTTACCCGACGCCGACGCGCGATCTGCGCGGATCCCGGGTGGTGGCGATCATCCTGAGCATCGGCGTGGTGCTCCTTGGGCTCGCTCTGGCCTTCTTTGCGTACAACAAGTTCGCCGGCGACGACGTCGAGGGCCAGTCGATCGCGTACAACCTGGTGGACGAGTCGACGATCAGCATCCGGTTCACCGTGACCCGCGAGGACCCGTCCGAGCCCGCCGTCTGCATCGTGCGGGCCAGGTCGAAGGACGGCTCCGAGACCGGCCGCCGCGAGGTGTACCTGGGACCGTCGGACAGCGGCACCGTCGACGTGACCACGCTGATCAGAACGTCTCAGCGGCCCGCCATCGCCGACATCTACGGCTGCGGGACAACCGTGCCGGAGTACCTGACCACCGGCTGATCCGCCGGGGCCGCCCCGTGCCCGCACAAGCGCGATTTTCATGGAGAAATCCCTGCTCGTGCTAGAATCCTCGGGTACACGGTTCCGGCTCTGGAACCGTGTATTGCTGCATTTGCGTATAGATGCATAGCGGCAGGGTGCACCGCTCACATGACTGAGCGAACCGGGGGGATCCAACCACCGGGGGTAGGCGCGCTCTCGTCGCCGAAGGCCACTGGAGTTCAGTGGCCCGCCCAGGGGACCCGGATGGGTTCCGACTACGAGGAGTGATCGAGCATGACCGAGACCCAGGTGACCTGGCTTACCCAGGAGTCACACGACCGGCTCAAGAGCGAACTCGACCAGCTCATTGCCAACCGCCCGGTCATCGCGGCCGAGATCAACGAGCGACGCGAGGAAGGCGATCTCAAGGAGAACGGCGGCTACCACGCGGCACGCGAGGAGCAGGGCCAGCAGGAGGCCCGCATCCGCCAGCTCCAGGAGCTGCTCAACAGCGCGAAGGTCGGCGAGGCGCCGACCCAGTCCGGTGTGGCACTGCCCGGTTCCGTGGTCAAGGTCTACTACGACGGCGACAAGTCCGACACCGAGACCTTCCTGATCGCCACCCGCGAAGAGGGTGCCCGCGACAACAAGCTCGAGGTCTACTCCCCCAACTCCCCGCTGGGCAGCGCGCTGCTCGAGGCGAAGGTCGGCGAGACCCGCAAGTACACGCTCCCCAACGGCAACACCATGCAGGTGACGCTCGTCAGCGCGGAGCCGTACCACAGCTGAGGCGCGGTCTCACCCCGCACAGACGAACGAACCCCGGTCCGAGCAACTCGGACC
>NZ_JBSGTR010000023.1:0-70664 GCF_053607505.1 Rhodococcus sp. NPDC055112 | reverse complement strand
GTTGACGAGTCCAGGGACTCGTCAACCGCGCACGGGCGGCGGAGCCGCCTTACCGCAGGGTCGCGGTCAGGTGCGGATAGCCCTTCTTCGGGTGGCGCAGCGCCAGGTCCCAGCCGGTGCCGTCCGGTCCTGGCACCTGATCGGCGTAGACGTTCACCGTGGCGGGCAGCACGATCGGCTTGCCGAACTTGACGCTGTAGGTGGCCCGGTCCTGGATCCGGCCCTCGATCGCGCCGAGCACCGCGGCCGCGCTCCACATCCCGTGCGCGATGCTGCTCGGGAACCCGAACGCCTTGGCGCCGAGGGAGGAGACGTGGATCGGGTTCCTGTCCCCGGACACCGCGGCGTAGCGGCTGATGGTCGACTGATCGACCCGCAGCGTCCGCATCGGGCGCGGCGGCACCTCGTCCGCGTGCACCTGCTTCGGCTCCTTCGGCTCGCCGGTCGGGTGCATCTTCAGGAAGCTGCTGACCTGCCGCCACACCAGCTCGCGGCCGACGGACACCTCGCTGACGAGGTCCACCTGGGTGCCCTTCGGGTGCCTGCGGATGTTCTCCGCGTGCACCTTCAGGTCCAGCGGCTCGCTGACGGAGATCGGGCGCAGCTGCTCGATCACGTTGTCCGTGTGGACGGAACCGATCACCGGGAAAGGGAACTCGGCCGAGACCATCAGCTTCATCACGGTCGGGAAGACCAGGGTGAAGGGGTAGGTGATCGGCAGGGTGTCGCCGAACCGCAGCCCGCACACCCGCGCGTACGCGGCCAGGTTGTCCGGGTTCACCCGCAGTCCCTCGAGGGCGAGGGTCTGCTTCGGCAGGCTGCGCCTGGTGCCCGACTTGCCGACGACGGGCAGCGCGCCGAGCGCCGCTCGGGCGTAGATCTCGAGTGTCTTGGGCTGTTCCGTGAGCTGCACGAGACCGCCCTTCCGCGCGGACATCAGGCGCCGATCAGCGACTGGCCGCACACCCGGACGACCTGGCCGGTCACGGCATTGGACGCGGGGCTGGCGAAGTACGAGACCAGCTCTGCGACGTCGACGGTCTGGCCGCCCTGCAGCAGCGAGCTCATCCGGCGGCCTGCCTCGCGGGTGGCGAACGGGATGGCCGCGGTCATCGCGGTCTCGATGAAGCCGGGCGCGACGGCGTTGATGGTGATGTCCTTCTCGGCCAGCACAGGGGCGGTGGCCTGCACCAGGCCGATGACGCCTGCCTTGGAGGTGCCGTAGTTGGTCTGGCCGCGGTTGCCCGCGATGCCTGCGATGGAGGACACGTCCACCACGCGGCCGCCGCTGCGGAGCGCGCCCTTGGCGAGCAGGGTGTCGGTGATCCGCTGCGGGGCAGCAAGGTTCACGGCGATCACCATGTTCCAGCGGGCGTCGTCCATGTTCGCGAGCGTCTTGTCGCGGGTGATGCCGGCGTTGTGCACGATGATGTCCGCGCCGCCGTGGCGCTCGAGCAGGTGCTCGGCCAGCTTCTCGCCCGCGTCGTCGGCGGTGACATCGAGGGCCAGTGCGGTGCCGCCGACCTTGTTCGCGGTCTCCGACAGCGCCTCGCCCGCGGCCGGGATGTCGGCGCAGATGACCTTCGCGCCGTCGCGCGAGAGCACCTCGGCGATGGTCGCGCCGATGCCGCGGGCGGCACCGGTCACCACGGCGACCTTGCCCTCGAGCGGGCGGTCCCAGGAGGCCGGGGCCACGGAGTCGGCGGCGCCGACGCGGATGACCTGGCCGTCGACGAACGCGGACTTGGCGGAGAGCAGGAAGCGCAGGGTGGACTCGACGCCGGACAGCCCGGTCGACGCGTTCGGCGAGACGTAGACCAGCTGCGCCGTCGCGCCGCGCTTGACCTCCTTGCCGACGCTGCGGGTGAAGCCCTCGAGCGCGCGCTGGGCGATCTGCTCGTCGACGCCCGAGGTCTCCTCGGGGGTGGTGCCGAGCACCACGACCCGCGCGCTTGGCGCGAGGTTGCGGATCACCGGCTGAAAGAACTCGAAGAGCTGCACCAGCTCGCTGACCTGGCCGATGCCGGTGGCGTCGAAGACGAGCGCGCCGAGGCGGTCGTCGTGGGGTGCGGCGGCGGGGTAGTCGGAGAGCAGGCTCCGGAGCGGCTCGACCAGGCGGCCCTTGCCGCCGATCAGCACCGGACCCGCCAGCGCCGGTTCGCCGGCCTTGTAGCGGCGCAGCTTCTCGGGCTGCGGCAGTCCGGCCTGCTTGGCGATGAACGCGCCCGGCGCGGAGGAGAGGAACTGGGAGTAGAGGTCGGGAGCGCCCTTGCTGGCTGCCACGGTCCACCTTCTTTGTCGCAATCGGGCACCCGGATTTCGGGTGCGGTGTCGACATCGAACTTACTCTGGAGTAAGTTCGATGTCGAGGCAGGATCCCACATACATGGAGACCGACGTGACCACCAGAGCCCGAACCAGCAAGAAGCCGGCCGCCGCAGCCCCGAGCGCGGGCGGCAAGCAGCTTCGCCCCGTCGCCATCGTCGGCGGTAACCGCATCCCCTTCGCGCGCTCCGACAAGGCGTACGCGCAGGCATCGAACCAGGACATGTTCACCTCGACGCTGGACGGCCTGGTGAGCCGCTTCAACCTGCAGGGTGAGCAGCTCGGCATGGTGGTCGGCGGCGCGGTGCTCAAGCACAGCCGCGACTTCAACCTGATGCGCGAGAGCGTCCTCGGCAGCGCGCTGAGCCCGTACACCCCGGCCTACGACCTGCAGCAGGCCTGCGGCACCGGCCTGCAGTCGATCATCGCGGTCGGCGATGCGATCGCCTCCGGTCGGATCGAGGCCGGGATCGGCGGCGGCGTCGACACCACCTCCGACGCCCCGATCGGCGTCAACGACGCGCTGCGCGAGTTCCTGCTCTCGATCAACCGGGCCAAGACCACCGGTGACCGGATCAAGCTGCTCGGCAACGTGCGCCCCTCCATGCTGGGCCTCGAGATCCCGCGCAACGGCGAACCCCGCACCGGGATGTCGATGGGCGACCACGCCGCGATCACCGCCAAGGAGTTCGGCGTCCGCCGGGAGGACCAGGACGAGCTCGCCGCGGCCAGCCACAAGAACATGGCGGCGGCCTACGACCGCGGGTTCTTCGACGACCTGGTCACCCCGTTCCTCGGGCTGACCCGCGACGACAACCTTCGGCCCGGCTCGACGGTGGAGAAGCTGGCCACCCTCAAGCCGGTGTTCGGCACCAAGCTCGGCGACGCGACGATGACCGCGGGCAACTCCACCCCGCTCACCGACGGTGCCTCGGCGGCCCTGCTGTCCACCGACGAGTGGGCGGCCGAGCGGAACCTGCCGGTGCTCGCGCACCTGGTCGACTCGGAGACCGCGGCTGTCGACTACGTGCACGGTGGCGACGGGCTGCTGATGGCGCCGACCTACGCGATCCCGCGCCTGCTGGCCCGCAACGGGCTCACCCTGCAGGACTTCGACTACTACGAGATCCACGAGGCTTTCGCCTCGGTGGTCCTCGCGACGCTGCAGGCCTTCGAGTCGGACGAGTACTGCAAGGAGCGGCTCGGCCTCGACGGCGCGCTCGGCTCCATCGACCGAAGCAAGCTCAACGTCAACGGTTCCTCGCTCGCGGCGGGGCATCCGTTCGCGGCGACCGGCGGCCGCATCGTGGCCTCGTTGGCAAAGATGCTCGCGGAGAAGGGATCCGGCCGCGGCCTGATCTCCATCTGTGCGGCGGGTGGCCAGGGCGTCACGGCGATCATCGAGCGGTAACGAACGGGCGGGCCGAAGAGCCTGTCTCTGCTGTCGACGCACGGTCTGGAATCACGCTGATCCCAGACCGTGCGTTTTTCTATGTGGTGCGTGAAGATACGGGTCATGACCGTTCGCACCGTTGCACTCGCCGAGGGACTCGACGTCAGCGCCCAGGGCTACGGGGCCATGTCGGTCGCCCCGGTCTACGGACCGGTCGACCCGGCCGAGGCCCTCGCCACCCTGCACCACTCGATCGACATCGGCGTCACCTTCCTCGACACCGCCAACGTGTACGGGAACGGCGCCAGTGAGAAGGCCGTCGGCGAGGTGTTGCGCACCCGGCGCGGCGAGGTGCAGCTGGCCACGAAGTTCGGTCTGGTCGGCAACATCGCCGCGGGGCAGCGGGGCATCGACGGCAGGCCCGAGCACGTGGCGGGCTTTCTGGACGCGTCCCTCGGCCGTCTCGGCGCCGACAGCGTCGATCTCTACTACCTGCACCGGGTCGACCCGAACGTCCCGATCGAGGAGACGGTCGGCGCAATGGCCGAGCTGGTGACCGCGGGCAAGGTACGGCACCTCGGCCTGTCCGAGGCCACCGGCGCCGAACTGCGCCGAGCCCACGCGGTCCACCCGATCGCCGCGATCCAGAGCGAGTGGAGCGTGTGGAGCCGTGACGTCGAGCGCAGCGTCGTCCCCACCGCCGCCGAACTCGGGGTCGGTTTCGTGCCGTACTCGCCCGTCGGTCGCGGCTTTCTCACCGGCACCTACGACCCGACCACGCTCGGCGAGTCCGACCTGCGCCGCCGGTTCCCCCGGTTCGACGCCGAGGCCCTGCCCGGCAACGCGAAGGTGCTCGAGGTGATCGAAGCGGTCGCCCGCGAGTCCGATGCGACGGCGGCCCAGGTCGTGCTGGCCTGGCTGTACGCCAAGGGACGTGAGTTCGCGTTGCCGGTGGTGCCGATCCCGGGGACGCGTTTCGCGGAGCGGGTCACCGAGAACGCGGAGGCGGTGGCGCTCGAGCTGCCCGCCGACCTGATCGCCCGCCTCGACGAGCTGGCCGCGATCACCGTCGGGGCGCGGTCGGCGGACCCGACCTGGGTGTCCTCCGGCCGGGAGTAGGTCACGCCCGCCGGGCCCGCAGGTCGAATGCGCCTGCCGTCGGCCCGCGGGGCCCGAGTCCGGTCTCGGTAATGTCACGGAACCGGGTTCGTGGCGTGGATCCACGTCGATGGCGGACCGCAGGCGGGCCGGTCGCCGGTGTTGCATGGGACACAAACCGACCGCCCCGCCGCTCCGGGTGAGTCGAGGCGGCAGGTCGCGTACCGGCCGGGTGATGACGTCGGCCATGGCCTCGCCGTCCCGCGTGCGGGCCGGGGACCCCGACCTCCGGGCCGTGTCCGATCAGCGCGGTGAGATAGGTGAATCTCATTGCAGCAAGCCATTACTGGGAAACATCCGGCGTCGATCCGTTCGCATCGGTCGCCGCTGCCCGCTCTTGGTGGCGATGTAGGAGGCCGCCGCGCCGCCCCGGCCGCACGGCCGCCGGATCGGCCGGAAATGTCAACCCGACACACCGTGATGTCAATTGTGACGCTCGTCCCAATTGGTTGAAATCTGGGTTACCTGCGACGTTACCTGGTTGTGACCTAATTGCTGCGTGACAGTGACTTGACAGCGGATGGCGACATCCCCTGTAAGTGCCGCGGCACCGTTCGGAGGCCGATCACCATTCGGTCGAATCATGGAGCACGACCCTTGCATGTTTCACGTTCACGCCATTTCGGTGTCGCCCTCGCCGCCGCAACTCTGATCGCCACCGGCGCCGCAGTCATCGGACCCGGTGGTGTCGCCAACGCCGCCACCGCGGTCCCTGCCGGGTTCTACGGTCCCCTGGACGCCTCCGCGCCCCCTCGGGCCGAGGCTCCCCCCGTGGTGGAGAAGGCTCCCGCCGAGCCGGCTGCCGAGGCCGAGGCCGAGCCCGCGCCGCAGCCGCCCGCCCCTGCGCCGCTCGCCGTCACCCCTGACGACCTGGCGCGCATCGTGCCCGGCATGCCCGCGGAGAAGATTGCGGAGTATGTCGCTCCCCTGAATGCGGCGATGGAGCGCGGCGGAATCGACAACCCCGTCCGCCAGGCGGCGTTCATCGCGCAGCTCGCCGTCGAATCGGACTCGTTCCGGACGTTCCAGGAGTACGCATCCGGCAGCGCCTACGAGGGTCGGGCTGACCTCGGGAACACCCAGGCGGGCGACGGTGAGCGTTACAAGGGCCGCGGCGCCATCCAGATCACCGGCCGCCACAACTACGAGAGCCTGAGCCAGTTCACGGGTGTCGACTTCGTCGCGCACCCCGAGCTCGTCGAGGCGCCGGAGAACGCGTTCACCACCGCGGTCTGGTACTGGCAGTCGAGGGACCTCAACCAGGTCGCCGATTCCGCGGGGATCGTCCGGGTGTCCGAGGTCGTCAACGGTGGCCACCACGCCCTCGAGCGGCGGGTGGCGGACTTCCAGCGCGGTCTGGACGTGCTGCTCCGCCCGTAGTGACCGCTGTCCGAGGGGACGTGTGGTTTCGTCGGCAAAGGTGCTCGCGGAGAAGGGATCCGGATTTCCGGATCTGCTGCTCGGCGGATGGCCGAGTCGCGCGCACATTTGTGCAGGTGACGTCGCTCCATCCCGAATTTTGGGACGGCCGAGAAGGATTCTGACCTCGGTGTGTAACGGGATCTCGACGTCGGTCGATACCCGTGTAGTCCCGCGTTGCAGCCTGACCCCCGACCCGGTT
This sequence comes from Rhodococcus sp. NPDC055112, assembly GCF_053607505.1. Taxonomy (NCBI): domain Bacteria; kingdom Bacillati; phylum Actinomycetota; class Actinomycetes; order Mycobacteriales; family Nocardiaceae; genus Rhodococcus; species Rhodococcus sp. NPDC055112. The sequence goes on along the minus strand of NZ_JBSGTR010000023.1, from coordinate 64,167 downwards.
GCAATGCGGGACTACCCATATCCGCGTGCTGGTGTCCGCCTGACTGGACGCCCGACCAACATTTTGCGCCAAAGTTCCCGAGGGGCTGAGTCATTCGTGGTGACGCTGCCTTGTTGTCCGGCGGTGACCGCGGGATGGAACCCGTCGGATCCCGGGTGTGGAGACTCGGCGAATCTGCAGCCCCGCGAGCATCGCGTTAGGCTGGACCTCGAAAAACAGGCGGTTGGCCCAGCGGCAATTCGGTAGGAGGGGCCAGGGTGACGGACGGTAACGGCGGGAGCGGTAGGCATGCGAACGGGCATGTCGCACCCCCGACCGAAGATGGCGGGAAGGTGCCCGGCCATTCCGTCGGCGACGCCGAAGGCGCCGAGACGGTACGCATCGTCCGCGACCAGGGCCAGGAATACGAGGGTCCGACCGCGCGGATCGAACGCCCGGACCAGGCCCAGGTAGACCAGGGCGACGACGCCAGGTCAGATGAAGCCGAGACGACGATCATCCCCGTCGTGCGCTCCGATCAGCCGGCGGATGCACCTGCCGAGGCCTTCCAGGCGCCTGTACAGGCCTACAGCGACGTGCCGGGGGCCGCCGCCGCGGCCGGGGGGCCGTCGGATCCGGCCGACCCCGACACCGTGCTCATGGCAGGGGAGCCCGCCGCCCCCGGACCTCCTCCCGTCCCGCCTGCCGGCCCACCGATGGGCCCCCAGGACGGCCCCGGGTCGCCGCAGCCCGGGTCGCCGGGCCGATCCCCGCTCGTCAAGATCGCGATCGGCGCCGCGGCGCTGGCCGCGGTCGGGCTCGTCGCCTACGGGGCGGACTACGTCCTGTCCAGCGATTCGGTCCCGCGGGGCGTCACGGTGGCCGGTGTCGACGTCGGTGGGTTGAGCACCGCGGACGCGGAGGCGAAGCTGCGCGCCCAGATCGGTCCGAGGGCCGACCAACCGGTCCCGGTGCAGGCGGGCGAGGTGCAGACCGAGATCGTGCCGAGTGAGGCCGGCCTCGCCGTCGACTGGTCGGCCACGCTGGACCAGGCCGGCTCCCAGCCGCTGAACCCCGTCACGCGGCTGACGTCGCTGTTCTCCGAGCGCGAGATCGGCGTCGTCACCACCACGGACCCGGTGAAGCTGACCGAGGCGATCGATGGGATCCGGCTGCAGACCGACCGCGCGCCGCTCGAGGGCAACGTCGTGTTCGAGGGGGCGACGCCGATCGCCGTCACGCCCCGGCAGGGCCAGAATCTCGACGGACAGGCCGCGGAGACCGCCTTCACCGAGAACTGGGCGAACGGCGAGACGGTGGACCTGCCTGTGAGCGTGGTGGCCGTCTCGGTGGGGCAGGAGGGCGTGGATCGGGCGATGAGCGAGGTCGCGGTCCCGGCCGTGGCGACGGATCTCGTGGTGACCGGCCGCGACAACAAGTCGGCGGTGCTGCGCCGGGACCAGGTCGGCGGTGTGCTCACCTTTGTGCCCGACGGGAACGGTGGGCTCACCCCGCAGTACAACGTCGACGCGGCGATCGGGCTGCTCGCGCCGCAACTCGCAGGCACCGAGGTCAAGCCCAAGGACGCGACGTTCAGCCTGACCGGGGGCGCGCCCACGGTGGTGCCCGCGGTGACCGGCGACATGATCGAGTGGCGCAAGACGCTCGAGCAGCTCCCCGCGCTGCTGTCGCAGACGGGACCGCGCACCACGGCCGCGGTCTACGAGCAGAAGCAGCCCGCGCTGACCACGGCCGCCGCGGACAAGCTCGGCATCCGGCAGGTCATCGGTGAGTTCACCAGCGGCGGCTTCGAGTACGCCTCGGGGGTCAACATCCGTTTGGCGGCGAGCGAGATCAACGGCGCCGTCGTCAAACCGGGGGAGACGTTCTCGCTCAACGGGTATACCGGTCCGCGTGGATCGGCGGAGGGCTACGTCGAGTCCGGGGTCATCAACAACGGCCGCCCCGCGAAGGCGGTCGGCGGTGGCATCAGCCAGCTCGCCACCACGCTCTACAACGCCGCCTATTTCGCGGGTATGGAAGACGCGGGTCACACCGAGCACAGCTACTACATCTCCCGGTACCCCGCGGCCAGGGAGGCCACCGTGTTCGAGGGTGCGATCGACCTGAAGTTCAAGAACGACTCGCCGACCGGGGTGCTGATCCAGGCCTTCGGAACCGGATCCGATGTGACGGTACGGCTCTGGGGCACCAAGACGGTGGACGTGGAGTCCATTCCTGGGGAGCGGTACGCGCCCACCGACCCGAACACGGTGACCCTGCCCAAGGGGCCGGGCTGCATCGCCTCCAGCGGCGCGAAGGGCTTCACCACCAGTGACACCAGGGTGATCACCGATCACGCCACCGGACGGGAGATCTCGCGCGACACCCGCACGGTCAAGTACGACCCGGTGCCCATCGTCAAGTGTGAGTAGCGGCGGCTCAGTCCGAGTGGGTGATCTGCCCGATCGGAGGTCGCTCGCCGCCGAGCAGGCGGCGGTGGGCGTCGTCCAGTTGTCGTTCCGCGCGGGCGTCGACCCAGCGCTGCCCGCCCGGTAGTCGGGCGATGACGCGATGCTTGACGGTGTTCGCGGCGGCCCGCCACACCGGGTACCACGGCGGTCGCATCGGCACCCGGAGCGCGCGCACTCCCGCGGGACCGAGCAGCGTGGTGGCCATGCTCAGGCCGCGCTCGTAGTCATAGGTACGGCGGATCCGCTGGAAGTTCTTGTGGTGGATCAACTTCGGCGAATCGATCAGTGACTTCGCCAGGGTCAGGCTGTTCGCGTCCGCGGCAGGGGACGCGATCCCGATGTGGTAGATCATCCGGCGACCGCCGGCCTCGGTGAACGGCAGCCAGTGCTCGTCCACGCCCATCAGCCAGCCGACGTAACACCACAGGTGCATCGCGGCCGCCGCGTCCGCCCTGGTGTAGCGCATGCCGAGGACCCGGGTGTGGATCAGGAAGGTGGTCGAGAACAGTCCGAGGGTGCCCGCCTGGTCGAACTGGTTGATCGGCAGTCCGCGCAGGTCGCTGCGCCAGGCGGGGTCGTGCTCGTGCTGGTAGTTGAGGAACGCGTGCATCGCCCGCACGTGCACCGTGAGCTTCCAGCCCTCGCCGAAGCGGTCGAGTCCGCCCGGCGCGGTGACCCCGCGCCACCACACGCTGGTCTCGGAGATGCGGCGCAGCGTCTGCTCGCCGGTGAGTTTGCCCGAGGCCGTCAACAACGGCAGTGGCCCGGAATTGTTGTAGCCGCCGAGAAGTGAGCCGTAGCCGAGGACGAGGGAGGCGTCCAGGCCGACCCGGCGCAGCACCCGTGCGCCGTGTTCCAGCTTCGCCTCGTCCACCCAATCGGGGGTCCGGGCCAGCATCCCGAAGAACTCCCGCAGCTGCTCCGGCGGGTCGGGGATCGAGTCGATGCCGTGCTCGAGGGCTTGGCGGAACATCGGCATGGACACGACGTGGTCCTCGCGGATCGCCCGGACCAGGGCGTCGCCCGGTTCGTCGCGTTCCATCAGCGCCCGGCCGAGCCGGTCGCGGTCGTTCGCGGTGGGGTCCGGGGCCGCGCCGACGAGCAGGCGCAGCGGTGCCGCGACCCGGCGTGCGGCGATCGGATCCCGCAGGAACCGCTGCGGTGGTGCCCCTGCTCCGGTGGTAGCCGACAGACTCTTCGTCACGGTGCGCCCTTCGCTCGGAGTATCCCGGTGCCGCGGATCTGCGTGCCGGCCCATGGTCAACATGCAGGATGACAACGCGTGTTGTCAATAGCCGATCCGGGTCCGGGCGGCCGCGGTTCATCCAGAACGAAAACGGCGATGCCGCACACCGTGTCGGTGTGCGGCATCGCCGTTGATCCGGATCGGGCCCGTGGGCCCTGTCGAGCTCGTGCGGTTTAGAACGCGGCTTCGTCGAGCTCCATGATGTCGTTGTCGGTGGCCGCGATGATGGCGCGGTTCGCGGTCAGCTCGGGCAGCACGTTCTTCGCGAAGAAGGACGCGGTGGCGACCTTGCCCTCGTAGAACGCCTTGTCCCTGTCGGCGGCACCGGCGTCGAGCGCCTTGATGGCGATCTCGGCCTGCTCCAGCAGGCGCCAGCCGATGAGCAGGTCGCCGACGGACATCAGGAAGCGCACGGAACCGAGGCCGACCTTGTACAGCTCGGTGGTCTGCTCCTGCGCGCCCATCAGGAAGCCGGTCAGGGTCGCGGCCATCGTCTGGACGTCCTCGAGCGCGGTAGCGAGCAGTGCACGCTCCGTCTTGAGGCGGTTGTCGGCGTCCTCGCGCTCGATGAACTTCTTGACCTCGCCCGCCACGTGGGCCAGGGCGACACCACGGTCGCGGGCGATCTTGCGGAAGAAGAAGTCCTGCGCCTGGATCGCGGTGGTGCCCTCGTACAGCGAGTCGATCTTCGCGTCGCGGATGTACTGCTCGATCGGGTAGTCCTGCAGGAAGCCCGAGCCGCCGAGGGTCTGCAGGCTGTCCGTCAGGTACTGGTAGGCCCGCTCGGAGCCGACACCCTTGACGATCGGGAGCAGCAGGTCGTTGACGCGGAACGCCAGGTCCTTGTCGGCGCCGGAAACCAGCTTGGCCACGACCTCGTCCTGGTGCGCGGCGGTGTAGAGGTACACCGAGCGCAGACCCTCCGCGTACGCCTTCTGCATCGCCAGCGCGCGGCGGACGTCCGGGTGGTGGGTGATGGTCACGCGCGGCGCGGCCTTGTCCGTCATCTGGGTCAGGTCGGCACCCTGCACGCGCTCCTTGGCGTAGCCCAGCGCGTTGAGGTAGCCGGTCGACAGGGTGGAGATGGCCTTGGTGCCGACCATCATGCGGGCGTGCTCGATGACGTCGAACATCTGGGCGATGCCGTTGTGGACCTCGCCGACCAGCCAGCCCTTGGCGGGGATGCCGTGGCCGCCGAAGGTGACCTCACAGGTCGCGGAGGCCTTGAGGCCCATCTTGTGCTCGACGCCGGTGACGAAGGCGCCGTTGCGCTCGCCCAGCTCGTTCTTCTCGAAGTCGAAGTGGGTGGCAGGCACGAAGAACAGGCTCAGGCCCTTGGTGCCCGGTCCTGCGCCCTCGGGGCGCGCCAGGACCAGGTGGAAGATGTTCTCGAACAGGTCGTCGGAGACCGCCGAGGTGATGAACCGCTTGACGCCCTCGATGTGCCAGCTGCCGTCGTCCTGCTTGATGGCCTTGGTGCGGCCTGCGCCGACGTCCGAGCCGGCGTCCGGCTCGGTCAGCACCATGGTGGCGCCCCAGCCGCGCTCGACGCAGGTCTCGGCCCACTTCTTCTGTTCGTCCGTGCCGTTCTCGAACAGCACGCCTGCGAACGACGGGCCCGCGGCGTACATGAAGGCGGCAGGCTGCGCACCGAGCAGCATCTCGGCGATGGCCCAGACCACGGTGCGGGGAGCGGCGACGCCGCCGATCTCCTCCTGCAGGCCCATCCGGTACCACTCGCCGTCCCACATGGCCTTGAACGAGGCCTTGAACGACTCGGGCAGCGCCAGCGTGTGCGTCTCGGGGTCGAAGACGGGCGGGTTGCGGTCCGCGTCGGCGAATGCCTCGGCGAGCGGGCCCTCGGCCAGCTTGGCGACCTCGCCGAGCATGGTGCGGATCGTGTCCGCGTCCAGGTCGCCCCAGGCGCCCTCGCTCAGCGGCTTCTCGAGACCGAGTACCTCGAAGAGGTTGAACTCCAGGTCACGGACGTTGCTCTTGTAATGGCCCATGTCTTTTTCTCCCGGTGAGACGGTGCGGTCTGTCTGTGTCAAGTACCGCCCAAGTAGCTACTCGTCGGTAACTTAGCCGATATTACTCGGCATTCAGTTAGCTGCCAAGGTAGGGGCGCCTTCCCACGACCAGCGCATCGATCGCGGTGCCGGCGTCGGTGTGCCGGTAGCGCCGCTCCGCGACGGCTGGGATCACCGTGTCGGCCAGCTCGTCGACCAGCTCCGTTGGGGTGTATAGGATCTCGATGTCCTGTGGTCCGCCGACGCCCTCGGCGATGTTGGTGGCGTCGTGCCCGAGGATCAGCAGCGTGCCGCCGGGCCGCAGCGCGGCCGCCGCCCGGCGCAGCAGTTCTGGCCGCTCATGCGGCGAAAGATGCAGGTAAACGACGAGAACCAGGTCATACTCGGGCTGGAATTCGATCTTCGTCACATCGCCCTGCACCCACTCGAGTCGTTCGCGCACCGACCGCGGCAGTGGCTCGGCGGCCCTCGCCCCCTTCTCGAGTGCCACCGACGAGAAGTCCACCGCGGTGACCTGCCAGCCACGAGTGGCCAGCCACAACGCATTTCGGCCCTCGCCGCAGGCCAGGTCCAGGGCCCGTCCCGCGGGTAGGGAGGTCGCGAACTCCATCACCACCGCATTGGCGGGCGCACCCCAGATCAGGTCGGTGCCTGCGTACTTCTCGTTCCAGTCCTGCGCGTCCATGGCGGTGACGGTAGCGGTGCGCTGCCGGCAGGCGTTCACCGATTGAGGGTGGTGCGCATCAACAGGACGTTGTAGTTGGAGTGCACGGTGGTGAGGTAGTACAGGTCGGGCCCGGTGGACCAGGGATGGATGTACGCGCCGTAGGCGGTCGGCAGCTCACGGGCGTCGAGCAGGACCTCCGGTGGGCCCCACGGGCCGGTGGGTGACGGCGAGCGCCGCATCACCACGGAGTTGAAGTTGTCGGTGGTGAGCATCAGATACTGGCCGAGGAACTGGTTGTACTGCACCGACAGTTCGGCGACACCGCCGAACACGATGGGCGCGGCCGCGTTCGGATCGCCCTTCTTCCATTCGTGGCCGTTCCAGTACTCGTAGGCGCCGAGGTCGCGGATCTGCTTCTCCGGCACACGGGCCAGGTGCACGAGTCCGCCGCGGCCCGGCGGGGTGCCGTACTGGTAGACGAAGCCGCCGTCCTTGACGAACGCGCTCATCTGGAAGTTCCGGTTACCGGCGGTGGCGGGACGGTTGGTCTCGGGGGCGACGGTCCAGTTCTCCCCGTTGTCCGTGGAGAATGCGAGCCCGGAGTAGTTGGTGTCCCACTGGCCCGGCTCGCCCCAGTTCTTGACCGACATCAGCGACATGTATTGCACGCCGTCCACCGCGACACCGGCGGTCGGGATCCTGCTGATCTCCACGAACGGGATCTTCGGGCTGGGGATCAGTTCCTTGGCCTGGCCGAGGAAGTCGCGCGGTGAGCTGTCAAAGCTCATGCCGTCGGCGAGATTTCGATCCGCGCTGCGGAAGAGGGTGTTGCTCCGCCACGACCAGAGGCTTCCGTTCAACAGGTTCGGGATGCCGAGCCCGGCCGAGTCGCCGAACGCGGTGAGCACCTCGCCATTTCCGTTGTCCCACATGATGCCGAGGTCGGTGCCGAGGACGTTGGCGTCCTGGGTTCGATTGGGGCTGAGCAGGCCGGTCGCCTGGGCGACGGCCGAGGAGCGGCCGTTCAGCACCGGCAGACCGTTTGTCCCGTTGAGCCCCGGGATGGGGTTCACGGTGTTCGGATCGGCCGCGGCCGGACCGGCCAGCAGGAGCAGCGCCGCCGCCCCGATTGCCGAGACCTGCACCAATCGCTTCGAAGCTCCCACGATCCCACCACCCCATCGACGTCCATCGTGATTTCTGGTCATGGAACACAATTCCCGTGGCGTGAGCGGCGTCACGCACGCCACGTAGATCCTAATCAGGGTTAGCCGGGATTGTAGGGATTCACGGGGATACCCTGAATTCATGTTGCCGGTGATCGACTTCGGCGAACTGACCAGTGCGCGGGGGCGACTGGCGTTGCGCCGGGCGACGCACGAGCTCGGCTTCTTCTACCTGACCGGGCACGGCGTGCCGAGGGCGCTGATCGACGAGGCCCTCGATGTGGCCCACAGATTCTTCGCGCTGCCGGTCGAGGAGAAGATGTCGATCGAGATGCTCGGTAGCCCGCATTTCCGGGGCTACACCAGGCTCGGCGGTGAACTCACCGAAGGTCGTACCGACTGGCGGGAGCAGATCGACATCGGGCCCGAGCGCCCGGCCATCCCCGGCGCGGTCGGGTGCTGGAACCTGCAGGGGCCGAACCGCTGGCCGAAGGCGTTGCCCGAGCTGCGGGAGACCATCATTCGCTGGGACGCCGAACTGTCGCGGCTCGGCCTGGAATTGTTGCGGGAGTGGGCGGTCTCGCTGGGTGCGAGTGCCGACGTGTTCGATCCGGCGTTCGCGACGGACCCGGCGACCCTGATCAAGGTGGTGCGCTATCCCGGCCATCGATTCGGCGAGGTGGCGGACCAGGAGAGCGACCAGGGTGTTGGCGCACACAAGGATTCGGGAGTGCTCACCCTGCTGTTGGTGGAGCCGGGGTCGGGCGGGCTGCAGGTCGAGGGGCGCGCCGGTGACTGGATAGACGCCCCGCCGCTACCGGGGGCGTTCATCGTCAACATCGGCGAGCTGCTCGAGGTGGCCACCGCGGGATACCTGAGGGCGACCAGGCATCGGGTGCTCTCGCCGCCGGGTTCGCCCGAGCGGATCTCGGTTCCCTACTTCTTCAACCCCGCGCTCGACGCGGTGGTGCCGGTGCTGACGCTGCCCGCGGAGCTGGCAGGCCGGGCGCGCGGGGTCAGCGCCGACCCGGGAAACCCCATCTTCGACACCTACGGCGCCAACGCGTGGAAGAGCAGGGTTCGCGCGCACCCGGACGTGGCGGCCCGCTGGGGGCACACCAGCTGACCGGACGCCCCTGTGAGCGGTTGTGTACTACGTCACCATGGTGGGCTATATCACCGTCCAGTTGGTTTGGGCGCTACGGTGTCGAGCGAGGAGAGTTCGTGGGTTTCGCCCGAGCATCCCGAAGCGGAACTTGAACAAGAGGAGATAGACCATGGGTGCAGTGATCGCGAACTCCACCGAAATCCGTAACACCGCCATGCTCGGACTCGGGGTGCACCGACCCGAGCGCGTGGTGACGAACGAGGAGATCTGCCAGTCGATCGACTCGACCGACGAGTGGATCCAGTCGCGCACGGGGATCAAGGAGCGGCGGTTCGCGAAGGCCTACCCGGAGGAGTCCGTGCTGGACATGTCCGCGTCGGCGGCGCGATCCGCGCTCGCGGCCGCGGGAGTCGAGCCTGCCGAGCTCGACGTGGTCATCCTGGCCACGTCGACCTACCCGATACAGACGCCGCAGGGCGCGGCGATCCTCGCCGACATGCTGGGCGCAGGCGGCCCCTCGGCCTTCGACGTTGCCGCCGGGTGCGCAGGCTTCTGCTACGCCCTTGGGGTGGCCTCGGACCTGGTCCGGGCCGGCACCGCGAACAAGGTGCTGGTGGTCGGGGTGGACCGCATGACGGACTCGACCGAGCCCACCGACCGCTCGGTGCGGGCCATCTTCGGTGACGGCGCGGGCGCTGTGGTGGTCGGCGTCTCCGACGAGGTCGGCATCAGCTCGACGGTCTGGGGCTCCGACGGCGCGCAGGGCCGCTCGATCCGGCAGGAGCCGGACTGGGTCGGCTTCGCGCAGAACCCTACGCAGAAGCGCCCCTGGATCATCATGGAGGGCACCGCCGTCTTCCGATGGGCTGCATTCGAGATGGGCAAGATCGCCAAGACGGTTCTGGACCGCGCAGGCCTGCGGATCGACCAGATCGACGCGTTCGTGCCGCACCAGGCGAACCTGCGCATCAACGACGTGATCGTCCGGTCGATCGACCTGCCCGAGGGCGTTCCTGTAGCGGACGACATCATCGAGACCGGCAACACCTCGGCTGCGTCGATCCCGCTCGCCATGGAGAAGATGCTGCGCACCGGTCAGGTTCAGCCCGGCGCGACCGCGCTGCTGCTCGGATTCGGCGCCGGCCTGTCCTACGCAGGCCAGGTCGTCAAGATGCCTGCGCTGGCCGAGAGCTGATCGAGGCGGGGGATGCCCCCCGCACCCGGCCGAGGGGCATCCTCGCGCGAATCCGCGCTGGGGTGCCCCCTCACGGTTTGCCGGTCAGTTGCCGGTGGTCAGGACCATGCGGAAGCGGGCCTTGCCGGTGAGCATCCGGTCGAAGGCCTGTCCGGCCTCGGCGAGGGGGGCCTCCTCGATCCAGGCCCGCACCCCGGTCTGCGCGGCGAAGCGCATGGTCGCCTCGGTGTCGAGCGCGGTTCCGGATGCGTGACCATAGATCCGCTTGGTACCCGTGATGAACTGCAGCCCACTGATCCGCAGGACGTCCGCCGTCGCCCCCGCGACGATGAGCTCACCCCTGCGTCCCAACCCGTCGACGGTGGCGGTCATGGCGTCACCGTTCGTTACCGTGGCCAGCACGACCTTCGCGCCGCCGAGCGCCCGCAGTCCCCGTGCGACCTCCTCGGCGGTGCTGTCGATGTAGTGATCGGCCCCCAGTTCGCTTGCCAATGACGCCTTTTCCGAACCACGGGCGATCCCGACGGTGACAAAGCCCATCGCGGCGGCGAACTGGACCGCCAGATGGCCCAATCCGCCGAGCCCGAGGATCGCGACCACGTCGCCGGGCCTGGCGGCGCTCCGACGGAGGGCGTTGAACACGGTCACGCCGGCACACGCGAGAGGGGCGGCATCGACCGCCGCGAGCTCGTCGGGAATCGCCGCGAGGGCGACGGCGGGGACGACGAGCGAATCCGCATATCCGCCCTGGTACGCGACGCCGGGAATCTGCAACTGCGGGCAGTTGACCCCGTCGCCGTCGCGGCACGCGTCGCAGAACCCGCAGCTGCCGCCGTACCAGCCGACCGCCACCCGCTGGCCGACGCGCCACCCGGCCACGCCGTCGCCGACGGATTCGATCCGGCCCGCGATCTCGTGGCCGGTGGTGAGGGGGAACGTGGTTCCTGGCAGGTGCCCCCCGGTGACCAACGCGTCGGAATGGCAGACCCCGCACGCCTCGACCACGACGCGCACGTGACCGGGGCCGGGTTCCGCGGTGGCGATCATGGACTGAACGAAGGGTCCGCCCGGCTCACTGACCTGCATCGCCCGGATGGTTGAGGAAGTCATGACGTGTCCTAGGTCAGGGCGCGAACTTCCCGACGGCATCGAGGTTGGCGAACACCTCACCGGCGCTGACGAGGTTGGCGCCGGCAGCCTCGTTGAAGGTCTGCGCGAAATACGGGGAGAATCGGAACGGCCAATACGTTGGGCCGATCCCGCCACCGTGCGGCGTCATGAGCGTCGGCATCATCTCATTGATGTTGTAGGTGGCGACCATTCTCTCGCCCTGGGCGACCCCGTTGATCTTCACCGTCCCGTATGCGCCGTCCATCCGCAGCCAGATGTTCTCGACCGAAACAGAGTTCCCGGTCTTGCTGATGAATCTCGGTCCGCCCGGGTAGTACACGCCCATGCACGCGTCGATGTGGTTGGTATGAGAGCCGATTGGCAGATAGAGACCGGTCTTCGCGGCCTTGGCCTGGAACGGCGTGATGCCTTCGACCGCGATCTCGTTTTGGTTCAGCACCCCGACGAATCGCGGTGGGAAATCGAAGTTGGCATACCCGAACGGCGTGAAGTACGGCATTCTCATGCACTCGGCCTGGGCGGTCGCAAACGGCGCCTGAAGAGTTAGCGCCAGAACCAGGACGATCGCCCCGGCGACCGCTCCTACAAACGCACGAAAGATACGCATCTCTGCTCCAATCTTCGTGATTGTTCGGCGTGGCGCCGGGCGACAAATAGCGACAACTAGCGCCAAAAGCCTCACATGATAGGTTACGCGCCCCACATCTGGCATCAAATCGCCATTTTTCTCCAGACCGGCGCATCGGCCGGATCGCGAACAGGCCCGCAGGACGAGAAACGGCGGGTGCGTCACCGGAAGGCGACGCACCCGCCGTGGGGCGAGCGGTTCGATCAGGAGCCGAAGATGCTGCCCGCCGAGCCGCTACCGCCGCCGGGAGTGCCCACTGCGGTCACGTTGACCACGTGGGCGTCCGAGGTGGAGCCGAGGAAGCCCGCCGCGCCGCTGTAGACGGCGGTGATGCCGTGCGCGCCGACGGTGCCGAACGCGTGCGACAGCGTCGCGGTGCCGTTGGACACCGGCACCGGGGTGCCGATCGCGGTGATGCCGTCGAAGAACTGCACGGTGCCACCGGCCTGGCTCGGCGCCACGGTGGCGGTGAGCGTCACGGCCTGGTTCTGGGTGGCCGGGGTCGGGGCGTCCAGCGTGGTGGTGGTGGCCGCCTCGTTCGGCGCAGGCACGGAGACCGTGACGGTCTTGGCCGCCGCCGTCGAGGGAGCCGAGCCGGGTGCCCCGCTGAACGACGCGGTGATCGAGTGGCTGCCCGCGGAGTCGAAGGTGTGTGCCAGGGTGGCCACACCGCCTGAGACGGTCACCGGTGCGCCGATCGGGGCACCGCCGTCGAGGAACTGCACAGTGCCGCCGTTCGGCGCGGGTGCGACGGTCGCAGCCAGGCCGACCGACACCCCGGTCTTCGCGTGGCTCGGGGTGGTCAGCACCGTGGTCGTGTCGACGGTGGCGACGCTGACCTCGACCGAACGCGGCGCCGAGGTCGAGCCCGCGAACCCGGGTGCGCCGCTGTAGACCGCGGTGATGGCGTGCGCGCCCGCGGTGGCGAAGGCGTGGCTCAGCGTGGCAGTGGCGCCGCTGAGGGCGACCGGTCCGCCGATGTTGTCGTCGCCGTCCTTGAACTGGACAGTGCCGCCAGCGGGGGCGGGGCTGACGGTGGCCGTGAGGTCAACGGCCGCACCGGTGTTCGCGGTCGCAGGCGCGGCGACCGTGGTGGTGGTCGTCGCGTCCGGCGGGGCGGTCACGTTGATCGTGGCCAGCGGGCCCGCGCCCGCGTTGAGCGGGACGCCGCTGCCGGGGTCGGTGCCGTTCTTCGGCACGCACCGGGTAGCGGACCAGTAGGACACCGAGAACACCGGGTCCTTCTCGCGGACAAGAGAGGTGAAGAAGTTCTCGTCGGCCTTGTAGTTCGCGGCCGCGCCGGAGGTACGAACCTTCGGGGTGACCACGGATCCGGCCGGACCTGCCACTGCCGTCACCTCGATCGCCGGCAGTCGGTACGAGGTGTCACCGGAGCCGGCGGCGTTCACGACGATGCCGCCCTCGGCGCCGTCATTGGTGCTCGGGCCGTTGCCGACGGTCTCGTTGTTGCCGGACAGGCGCAGGATCGTGCCGGTGCCGGAGGGGCTGCCGTTCTCGGCCACCCGGGTGACCGTCGGCGCCGATCCGCCGAGGTTGACCCCGGTGCCGGGAACCACGGTGGCCGAGACGAACTGGGCGCCCGTGGGGATCTCGTAGTCGAACTTGATCCGGGACACACTCGAACGGATGCGGAGGTTCTCTCCGCTGCGCGCCAGCGTCATCGTCTCGGGCTGGAGGCGGTAGGTGAAGGTCTCGCCGGTGACGACACTGGCGGGGGCCTCGACGGTCACGCCGGTGCCGATCGACTTGTGGGTGTTGTCCAGCAGGCTCTTGAACTTGCCCCAGCACGCGGCATCGAAGCCGGTGGTGGTGGGCGCTGCGGAGGCCGGTGCGGCCAGTAGCAGTGCGCCCGCGGTCAATCCGGCGGCCGCGAGGGCCGCCGCGCCGCGGCGCAAGGGGGTGCGGGATGTCAAAACAACTCCTGAGGGGGTGGGTCTAGGGGGGTGTGATCAGGAACCGAACGGGCTGCCGGCCGATCCGCTGCCGCCAGGGGTTCCTGCGGCCGAGGCGGTCACCGCGAAGGTCGAGGACGTGGAGGCCACGAATCCCGGGGCTCCGCTGTAGACGGCGGTGATGCCGTGCTCGCCGGCCGCGGTGAAGGTGTGCGGCAGGATCGCGGTCCCGTTCACCACGGTGACCGGTCCGCCGATCGCGGTGGTGCCGTCCATGAACTGGACGGTGCCGCCCGCCGGGGAGGGCGTGACCGTCGCGGAGAGGTCGATCGGGGTGTTGAGGGTGGCCGTGCTCAGCGCGGTCACCTTGGTCACCGTTGCCACGTCGGTGGGAGCGGAGGCGTTGACATCGATGGTCTGCGAGGCGGAGTTCGACGCCAGGAATCCGGCGCTGCCGGAGTAGGAGGCGCTGATGTTGCGGTGTCCGGTGGTGGTGAAGGTGTGCGCCAGGGTGGCCACGCCGCCCACGACCTCGACGGGCGCGCCGATCGGGGTGTTGTCGTCCTTGAACTGGACGGTGCCGCCGGTCGGGGCGGGCGCGATCGTCGCGGACAGGCCGACAGCGGAGCCCGTGGTCGCGGTGGCGGGGACGGTCAGGGTGGCGGCGGTTGCGACGTCGACGGGGGGCGGGCCCTGGACGTCGACGGTCGCGGCCGCGGAGGTGGAACCGGTGAAGCCGGTCGCGCCGCTGTAGACCGCGGTGATGGCATGGGCGCCCGCGGTCGCGAAGGTGTGGCTGCGGGTGGCGGTGCCGCCGGTGAGGTTGACCGGTGCGCCGATGTTGGTGTCGCCGTCCTTGAACTGGACGGTGCCGCCGGTCGGGGCGGGCGCGACGGCCGCGGTGAGGTCGATCGCGGTGCCGGTGGTCGCGGTGGCGGGCGCGGTCAGGGTGGTGGCGGTGGCCACGGCGGCCGCGACGATGTTGACGGTGGCCAGCGGCCCGCCGCCGGCGTTGAGCGCTCCGCCGCTGCTGTCCTTGGGCACGCAGCGGGTGGGCGCCCACACGGTGCCGACGATCGGCGCGCTCGCCTTCGCCAGGGAGGTGCTGTAGTTCTCGTCGCTGTTGTAGCCGGCCGCGTTCCCGCCCACCCGAAGCTTCGGGGTGATGGTGCCCGCCGAACCGGCGACCACGGTGACGTCGACGGCGGGCAGCTGGAAGACGCTGTTGCCGCCGGAGTTGCTCGAGCCGTCGAGGTTCTTCTTGAGCTTGGGGGCGCGGATGCCGCCCTCGCTGCTGCCGCTGGTGGTCGGGCTGTTCCCGATCACCTCGTTGTTGCCCGACAGGCGCAGCAGCGAACCGTTCGCGTCGACGCTGCCGGAGGTATTGATCCGCAGCACGTTGGGCGGCACGTTGTCGAGGTTCGCGCCGGTGCCCGGCACGACGGTCGCGTTCACGAACGTCGAGTTCGCGGGGATCTCGAAGTCGAACTTGATTCGCGAGAGGTTCGTCGTGGTGCCGCCGGACTGCGAGTCCGGGTACGAGCCGGGGCCCGGCTGAATGCGGTACGTGAAGGTATCGCCGGGCGCGACCGTCGCGGGTGCGGTGACGGTGGCGGAGGCCGCGGCGACCTGGTGCTGCGGCCCGGCGAACTTGGACGGCGTGGCCTGGCAGGCAGTCTGGAAGTTGACGGTGCCTGCGTGCGCGGGCCCGCCGATGAGGGCGAGCCCGGCGGTCAGGGCGAGGACGCCGACGGGCGCCACGGAGCGGCGCAGGGTTGAGCGAGGCATGGTGACCCGGTCTTTCGGAGAGGGGGGTGAGCCAAAGATCCGAGTAGAGCACAGCCGGGGTGGTGAGGTTACGGGAATGGGGGAATTGACTGAACGCTTGTATTAGTCTCCAGATCGGGGATAGCGCCTGGTCGGGGCCTTTTCCGGAAACGCCGAAGGGCGCCTCCGTAAACGGAGACGCCCTTCGGAAGGTCTGACGGGTCGCGCCGTGTGGCGCGCGCCCGGAGACTAAGTCGCTTTAGACGGTGCGAACGCCGGTGGCCTGGGGGCCCTTCTGGCCCTGGCCGATCTCGAACTCCACGCGCTGGCCCTCGTCGAGGGACTTGAAGCCGCTGCCCTGGATCTCGGAGTAGTGAACGAACACGTCGGGTCCGTCACCGTCCTGCTCGATGAAGCCGAAACCCTTTTCGCCGTTGAACCACTTCACGGTGCCCTGTGCCACGTTATTACTCCTGTTACTGCGAGCCGGATCCTCAGGTCGAGAACCCTGGTCTCAGGGTAAGGATGCCACCTCGATGCCGTTGCGTCCACAGCGGGCTGTACTTTGTGGGGTTCAGGACGCTCCTAACGGGGTGCAGGACGCCTGCTTCCCACGAACTCCAGGGCCTCCCTGGCCAGCGAGAGCCACGTCAGGTCGTCGTCCACGATGACCGTCAGCCATTCCTTCATCGGCCGCCCCTTGCCTGCCTCGAACGTCCCGCCCATTCCGCTCCCGACCAGGGACTCGACCCGGGTCCTCGGCAGCTTCACCACCAGTCGACCGCCCGTGAGCATGGCGAAGATCGAGCCGTTGACCTTGAGTGCGCCCGATCCGAAGCCCCGCCGGGTGCACTGTTCGGGCACCGTTACGCCCGCGAGGCCGGCGAACTCGTCGACCAGCGAGGTGAAGCGCTCCTCGGGGTCCACGAATCAATTCGACCGCGTTCGGGTGTCCGGCGCAACCCTGCCCGGCGATGGCCGATTCGAGTAGTCGGCTACTCATGTGATATCGGTCGCCCGCCGGAAGACTGGGTGGTGAGCCCGCATGATCGAGGGCTGCTCCACACCGGAGACCCGCCGCTGCCAGGACAGGTTGTCCCTGGCGGGCAGGCGATGGCCGAGCTCCTGCCCCTCGAATCGTCACGTTGGGGTGCGAGCGAAAGGAATCGTGATGACCATCGTCACTCCTCGGCCCCGGGGAGAGCAGGACCGCGGCGCCGCCGCCGGATATACGGGGACATTCGACTGGGAACGGCAGCGACAAGCCGAGGCCGCCGCGCGGCGTGCGCGGGAGCGGGCCCCGCAACGGGGCGAGCACGTGAGCGTGCTCTCCGGGCCGGGCGGTGTCGCCGCGGCGGACACCCCCGAGCGCATCGCGAAGCGGCTGGATCGGCTGAGCCGGTACTACGCCGGTGAGGAGCCGTCCGCGCCACCGACGGCGGACCCGCCGGAGACCGTGGTCGAGGAGGCGCTGAACCGGATCAGTGACGTCGCCGACGTCGACGGCAGTCCCGAGATCGTGCTCGAAAAGATCATCAACACAGCGGATTTCGTCGGTGTGCGGTATCTCGACGCCGGTGTGGCGGCGTCACGCGCCGTCTGTCGGGTGGTGATTCGCGATGGGCGCGGGATCGACCAGGGCTTCGGGACCGGGTCGCTCGTGTCGCCCGCACTGATGCTGACCAATCATCACGTGCTGCCGAACGCGGACACGGCCCGCAACAGTGTGATCGAGTTCAACTTTCAGGACGGCATCGACGGCAAGGAACTGCCGAGGCAGACCTTCCCGCTCGACCCGGGAGCCTTCTTCGTCGCGGATCGGGAGCGGGACTTCGCCCTCGTCGCGGTTCGCGGCCTGCCCGAGTTGCTCGCACCGTTCGGCTTCAACCGGTTGATCGAGTCGGAGGGCAAGGCGATCATCGGTGACTTCGTCACGATCGTTCAGCACCCCGGCGGAGCCAAGAAGCAGATCGCCCTGCGTGAGAACCGGATCGTCGACATTCCGGAGCGGTTCCTGCACTACTCGGCGGATACGGAACCGGGATCGTCCGGATCGCCCGTCTTCAACGACCAGTGGGAAGTCGTCGCCCTGCATCACGCCAGCGTGCCGGCACCCGCACACGCCGAGCTCGGTGGGGTACTGAACGAGGGGGTTCGGGTCAGCCGGATCCTCCAGCACCTCCGCGGTCTGGAGCTGCCGCCCGCGTGGCGTCGACTCGCGGACGAGGTCTTCGCCGCCGAACAGGTGGAGCGGGTGACCCCGGCGGTGGACCGGCCCGCGCCCGACACCACGGGGCGGGCGCAGGAATCACGCGGGGGCGAGGTGACCGTGCAGATTCCGCTCGAGATCACGGTGCGCGTGGGCACATCCACGGGCGGCTCGCCGCTGTCCGTGACGGGTGGCGCGCCGCCGAGCGCCGTTGGTGACCGGCCGCCGGAGGTCGTGGCCGGCCCGCCGCAGGCAGCCGGAGCCGAGCCGGAGGCGATCTCCATCGACCCGGACTACCGGAACCGCGGCGGTTACGACGCGGGGTTCCTCGGCGTGCCGCTGCCGCTGCCGGAACACGGCGGGGCGTTGGAGGCGGTCGCATCCGCGGAGCTGCGCTATCACCATTTCAGCGTCGTCATGCATCGGACCAGGGCACTCGCCCTGTTCACCGCGGTGAACATCGACGGCAGGCAGTCGCAGGATCTGCGCCGCGAGAGCGATCGCTGGATCCTCGATCCCCGGTTGCCCGCGAACCAACAGACCGGTGAGGCGGTCTACCGAGACAATCCCCTCGACCGCGGGCACCTGGTGCGCCGGCTCGACCCGGCCTGGGGTCCGGCCGCGAAGGCCGCGAACGACGACACCTTCCATTTCACCAATTGCACTCCGCAGCATCACGATTTCAACGCGGGAAGCACGCTGTGGCTGGGGCTGGAGGACTACATCCTGAACAACTCCGACAATGCCGAGCTCGCGGTCACCGTCGTCACGGGCCCGGTGCTGGCGGCCGACGACCCTCGGTACCGCGGGGTGGCGCTGCCACGGCAGTTCTGGAAGACGGTGGCCATGGTCAAGCAGGACGGTGAGCTGTCCGTCACCGGGTACCTGCTCAGCCAGGCGGCGCTGCTCGACGAGTTCGCGGAGGGGGAGGAGTCGTTCTCCTTCGGCGCGTATCGCACCTACCAGGTCCCGGTCCGGCGGATCGCGGCGTTGACCGGGCTCGGCATGGGCACCTATTTCGCGGCCGACCCGCTCGAGCGCATCGAGGCCAGCGGCCTGGCCCGCGAACTGGTGCGTCCCCAGGACCTCATTCTCTGAAGATATACGGCTGCAAAGGAGTTCATCGCCATGACCAGCAACGACGCAAGCGTCGCGTTGCCGACTCGTCGCAAGTGCGGAGCGATGGAGGTGCACCGCCGGTTGCTGACCGAGTCGGAGTCCTACCGCATCGCGCGCTCCGAGATCGAGAATCAGACGATCGAGTTGGAATCGACCGGCGCGGCAGCGGCCCGCGGCCTCGCACGGATCCCGGTCGTCGTGCACGTGGTGGCGCACACGCAGGAGCAGAACATCTCCGATGCGCAGATCGCGAGCCAGATCGAGGTGCTCAACCGGGATTTCCGCGCCGTCAACGACGACCTGTCGACGGTGCCCGGCGTCTTCGAGGAGCTTATCGGTGACGCACAGCTCGAGTTCTTCCTCGCCACCGCCGATCCGCTGGGGCGGCCGTCGAACGGCATCACCCGGACGTCGACGAACGTCGCCGCCTTCGACCAGGGCGACGGCGTCAAGTTCGTCGAGAGCGGCGGGGCCACCGCGTGGCCCGCCGAGCGGTACCTGAACATCTGGGTCTGCCAGCTCTCCGGCGGGCTGCTCGGCTACGCGCAGTTCCCCGGCGGACCGGTCGCCACCGACGGGGTCGTCATCACGCATACCGGCTTCGGGACAGTCGGCACCGCCGCGGCCCCGTTCGACCTCGGCCGGACCACCACCCACGAGATCGGTCACTACCTCAACCTCTTCCACATCTGGGGTGACGACGGCACCGGCTGCCGAGGCAGCGACGAGGTCGACGACACGCCCAACCAGGCCGGTTCCAACGGCGGTGTCCCGGCCTTCCCCAGGATCACCTGCAACAACGGACCCAACGGGGACCTGTTCATGGACTACATGGACTACACCAACGACGCGGGGATGGTGATGTTCACCAAGGGGCAGGTCGCCCGGATGACGGCGTGCCTGGACGGCGTCCGCAGGCAGCTGTGGACCGAGCGGCACGCGCCCGAACCCGCGGTTCCCCGGGTGGAAGCCCCGCCTGCCATCGCCGGGGCCCCTGCGGTGGCAGGCGCGGTGTCCGTCATCGGTCAGCCGACCGTGGTCTCAACGGATTCCGGACGCATGGACGTGTTCGTGACGGGGGCGGACGGCGCCGTGCACCACAAGTGGTGGGACGGCTCAGGATGGCGCCCATCTCAGGAGGCCTGGGAATCGCTCGGCCGACCCGAAACCGCGGCACGCACCGAGTGGCACGCGGGCGACGGCGAGGTGGCGGCAACGCCGTCGGAAATGTCGGCCTCCGCGTAGATGCGGCGGAGCGCGGCGTGACGAAACTCTATGGGCGCTGGGGCCATTCGTTCGAGGAGGACCACGACGGAGTCCGGGTGTACCGGCCCGCCGGGTTCGACTTCCCGCGGGCGCGTGGTCGGGACGGGATCGAGTTCCGCCCGGACGGCTCCTACGTGGACTGGGCGACAGGCCGGGGCGACGCCAACGAAGCCCGCGACGGCACCTGGGTGTCGAGTGCTGAGAACGAGAGCCTCGAGTTGACCTCGGCGGCGGGCGAGCACCGCGTCGTTCGAGCGGTCCGGGTCGACAGGGACCGACTGGAGCTGGACATCGGTGATGCACGGTGATCGGGGCGGTTCGTGGAGGCAGCGGGACGCCTCGCCCCCCGCCGATCCGGTCCGTGACTGCCCTTGCGCCCGGCAGGGGCCGGGCGAAGGATTGAACCCGTAGTGGCCGCCACGCGGGCCGGGTGGTGCCCGCCGATCGGTGGACCGCGTCGGTCGGTCACCGTGATCCGTTGGGCCGGGGCCATGCTCCGGCTCGAGGAGGCAGAGATGTTCATCCAAGTCGTCCAAGGAAAGGTGTCCGACGAGGAGGGTCTACGCCGGTGCATGGACCGGTGGGCGGAAGAGCTGCAGCCGGGGGCGACCGGCTTTCTCGGGTCGACCCGCGGAATGTCCGAGGACGGGACGTTCATCGTGGTGGCACGGTTCGAGTCCGAGGAGGCGGCACGCCGCAACAGCGAGCGCCCGGAGCAGGGCGCATGGTGGGCCGAGACCGAGCGCTGCTTCGACGGTCCGGTCTCCTTCATGGACTGCCCCGAGGTGACCGAGTGGCTCGGTGGCGGCTCGGACGATGCCGGATTCGTGCAGATCATGGAGGGCCACACCAGCGACGCGGCCCGGATGCGCGAGGTGCTGACGCAGGCAGGCGACCAGGTGCACCAGCTGCGTCCGGAGATCGTCGGCGGAACCCTCGCCACCGATGGTGGTGGCGGGTACGTCGAGACCGTCTACTTCACGTCCGAGGCGGAGGCACGCGCCCACGAGAAGGTCGAGATCCCCGACGACCTGCGCTCGCTGTTCGAGGAAGAGGGTCGACTGATGGGGGAGGTGTCGTACTTCGACCTGCACGAACCGATGCTCGTCAGCGCGCGCCGGAACTGACGAATCCGAACCGCAGCGAAGCCTCCGGATCTGCCGGGGGCTTTCGTCTGAACCCGACCCGGCCGACCGGGAAAGCTGATACGGTCCTGTATTCGATGCACAAACGTATCGAATGACGCTGTCGGGAAGGAGCGGCCGATGCGAGCTGGCGGTCAGGCCGACCCCGCAGCGCCGAAGCGGGTGACGAAGCGCCGCATCCAGACGCGGGAGCGGCTGCTCGACGCCGCGCTGCTCGTCTTCGCCGAAGAGGGCTTCGGGCGCTCGACGGTGGAGCAGATCTGCGACCGCGCCGGCTACACCAGGGGCGCCTTCTACTCGAACTTTGCCTCCCTCGACGAGCTGTTCCTGGCGATGTGGGAGCAGCGATCGGCGCAGATGCTCGCCGACCTCCGCGAAGCGGTGTCGGGCGAGTACGCCGGGGAGCCGGGTGAGCTCGGTGTGGTGGAGTCCACCGCGCGGATTCTCGACGCGATCCCGATCGACGACCAGTGGTACCGGATCACCGCGGAATTCACGGCGCACGCCCTGCGAAATCCGTCGCTCAAGCGGGTGATGGCCGCAAGGGAAGAGGCCATCCTCGCCACGATCCTGCCGATCGTCGAAGCGGCACTGGCGCGGGCCGGGCGGCGGGCCACGGACCCGCAGGCCCTCGGCCGGGCGTTGGTGGCCGTGCACGACGGGACCACCGTCCAATGCCTGATGGAACCAGAAAGTGACACCGTCCGGCGGGCGCGCACGAACCTGTTCGTGAGCGTGCTGCGCAACTACAGCGAGGAAGTGTGAATGTGAACGCCGATGTCATCGTGGTGGGGGCGGGCCTGGCCGGACTGGTGGCCACCCATGAGCTCGTGAAGGCCGGACGCCGGGTGTTGGTGATCGACCAGGAGAATCGCAACAACCTTGGTGGGCAGGCCTTCTGGTCGCTCGGCGGCCTGTTCTTCGTCGATTCCCCCGAGCAGCGCAGGCTTGGGATCAAGGATTCCCACGAGCTGGCGCTGGCGGACTGGATGGGATCGGCCGGATTCGACCGCGAGCGCGAGGACCACTGGCCGCGCCAGTGGGCGCGCGCCTACGTCGACTTCGCCGCCACCGAGAAGCGGGAGTACCTGCGTGAGCTCGGGCTCAAGGTCGTGCCGACCGTCGGGTGGGCCGAGCGTGGCGGCGGAAGCGCGGCCGGGCACGGCAACTCGGTGCCCCGGTTCCACCTCACCTGGGGCACCGGGCCGGAGGTCGTGCGCATCTTCGCCGAGCCGGTTCTCGAGGGCGAGAAGCGGGGCCTGGTCAACTTCGAGTTCCGGCATCAGGTCGACGATCTGATCGTCGAGGACGGCGCGGTCGTCGGTGTCCGGGGAACCGTTCTGGAGCCGACGGATCTCGAGCGGGGCAAGGCGTCCTCGCGAACCGCCGTGGGCGAGTTCGAGTTCCGTGCCAAGGCGGTGATCGTCACGTCCGGTGGGATCGGCGGCAACCACGACCTGGTGCGCAAGAACTGGCCGACCGAGCGCGTCGGCCCGGCACCGGAGACGATGATCTCGGGCGTGCCCGCGCACGTGGACGGCCGGATGCTGGCCATCACCGAGAACGCGGGCGGCAACATCGTCAACCGAGATCGGATGTGGCACTACACCGAGGGCATCGTCAACTGGGACCCGATCTGGCCGAACCACGCCATCCGCATCATCCCGGGCCCGTCGTCGCTGTGGCTCGACGCCACCGGGCACCGGCTACCCGCGCCGAACTTCCCCGGCTTCGACACGAACCAGACGATGAAGGCGATCCTGGCGACCGGGCACGACTACTCCTGGTACATCCTCACCCAGTCGATCATCGAGAAGGAGTTCGCGCTGTCGGGCTCCGAGCAGAATCCCGACGTCACCGGCAAGGACGTCAAGCTGCTGCTGCGCAGCAGGCTGGCCAAGGGGGCGCCGGGCCCGGTGGAGGCCTTCAAGCAGCACGGCGTCGACTTCGTGGTGGCGGACAACCTGCGCGAGCTGGTGGACGGGATGAACAAGATCGCCCGCGGCCCCCAGCTCGAGTTCGATCAGGTCGAGGGTGAGGTCCTGGCCCGAGATCGCCAGTTCGACAACAAGTTCGGCAAGGACTTGCAGCGGATGGCGATCACCAACGCGCGGCAGTACCGCAGCGACAAGCTCACCAGGGTCGCCAAGCCGCACCGGCTTCTCGACCCCGAGCACGGACCGCTGATCGCGGTGCGACTGAACATCCTCACCCGCAAGACCCTCGGTGGGCTCGAGACCAACCTGGACTCGCAGGTGATCCGCGCGGACGGCGAGGCCTTCGAGGGGCTGTACGCGGCGGGCGAGGTCGCCGGGTTCGGCGGCGGCGGGGTGCACGGCTACAACGCCCTCGAGGGGACCTTCCTCGGCGGCTGCATCTTCTCCGGCCGCGCGGCGGGCCGGGCGCTGGCGCGGGAGCTCGCGTGACCGGTACGCGCACCGCACTGGTGACCGGGGCGTCCTCCGGCATCGGTGCGGCGGTGGCGAAAACTCTTGTCGGCCGGGGATACCGGGTGTTCGGCACCAGCAGGAACCCATCGTCGATCGGCGATCCCATCCCCGGCGTCGAGTACCTGGCCCTCGACCTGACCGACCCGGCGAGCATCGAGGCGTGCGCGGCCGCGGCGGGCGAGGTGGACGTCCTGGTCAACAACGCAGGGGAGAGTCAGAGCGGGCCGATCGAGGAGCTTCCGATGGAGGCGGTCGAGCGGCTCTTCCAGACCAACGTCTTCGGCGCGGTCCGGCTGACCCAGCTCGTGCTGCCTGGCATGCGTGCGCGCGGGTACGGGCGGGTCGTCATGGTCGGGTCGATGCTCGCGAGTTTCCCGCTGGCCTACCGGTCGTCCTATGTCGCCACGAAGGCGGCGATCAAGGGCTTCGCGACCGCGGCCAGGCGGGAGGTCGCGCCCTACGGCGTTGGCGTGACGACGGTGGAGCCGGGATCGATCAGCACCGGCATCGGCGAGCGCCGCACCCACTACCTCGACGAGGGTTCGCCGTACACGGACGAGTACCGGACCATGATCGCCGCTCTCGACGCCAACGAGCGCGCGGGCATCTCCGGGCAGAAGGTGGCCGAGACCGTCGTCAAGGCGATCGAGGCCGACCGTCCCAAGCAGCTCTACGCGGTGGGCAGCAACGCCCCGCTGACCTTCGCGCTGCGCCGGGCGCTCCCGCGGACGATGGTCGAGAAGCTGGTGGCGCGCCGCCACGGATTGCGCTGAGCCGCACACCGTCACGGCGGTTCGGCCGCCGTGACGGTGTGAGCGACGGTCCTAGCCCCGGACGTCGAGGATCGGCGCGGCCAGTTCGCGGGCGGAGGCCGCGGGGTCGGTGCCGGGCCGGGTGACCCCGGCCGCCAGCGTGCCGTCGACGAGCAGCGCGAACTGATCGGCCGCGTGTGCGGGCCGAGGGTGCCCGAGGGCGGCGAACTCCGCTTCGAGGAGCCGGTGCACGCGCTCGCGGTAGGCGCGGGTGACGGCATGCCCGGGATGGTCGGGGTCGGCCAGTGCGAGGTCGGCGGCGAGGTAGCGGCAGCCGCGGAATCCGGGCTGGGCGATGACCTCGGCGAGCCTGTCGAGGACGGCCAGCAGGCGATCGCGTGGGTTGTCACCCGCGGCGCGCATCGTCCGTTCGTAGTCGGCCTCGTCCTCTGCGGTGCTGCGCTCGAGCACCGCAGCGATCAGTCCGTCCTTGCCGCCGAAGTGCTCGTAGAGCGAACGCCGCGCCACGCTCGCCGCCTTGAGGAGCGTGTCGACGCCGACGCCCATGCCCTGGCTGTAGGTCAGCTCCTGGGCGGCGTCCAGCAGGCGCTCTCGTGGCCCGGGCATGGTGCGGGTGCTCATGGGGCCAGCCTTCCAGGTGTTGACGGGTAGATCAACCGTTCTATATATTTCGAGGAGACCGAACGTTCTATCTACTGATGGGATTGTCACCATGTCGCTCCGCACCACCACCGATGTCATCGACCTCTTCAACCGAGCCTTCACCGACGCCGACGCCGGCCTGCTCACCGATCTGATCGGCGAGGACTGTGTGATGGAGTCCGTCCAGCCTGCCCCGACCGGGGAGCGCGTCGAGGGCCGCGCGGCCTGCCTGGCCTGGTGGGGCGCGCTCGTGGCGGACCGCGCCACCCAGTTCCGTCCCCAGGAGGTGGTGGTGGCGGGGGACCGGGCGACGATCCGCTGGCGGTACCGCTTCGGCGACGGCCCGGCCGACTGGGTGGAGGGGGTGAACCTCATGCGGGTCCGGGACGGACTGATCGTCGAGGCCCTCGGCTACAGCAAGACCGCGGGCGAGGTTCCGCTGGCCACCGACGCCGACAGCGACACCGCGGCCGGAATCCGAAGGGAGAACGCCGATGCGTAGCTATCACGTCGACGAGGGCGCCGGGATCGACGGCCTGAGGATCCGGCAGCACGAGGTCCCGGTTCCCGGCCAGGGGCAGGTCCTGGTCGCGGTGCGCGCCGTCTCGCTCAGCTACCGCGAGCTGTTGGTGCTGCGCGGCACGTATGTGCTGCCCGTGAAGCCGGACGTGGTGCCGGTGTCGGACGGGGCGGGCGAGATCGTCGCGGTCGGGCCGGGGGTCCGCTCGGCCAGGATCGGCGACCGCGTGGCGGCCACCCTGTTCCCGAGCTGGCAGGACGGGCCGTTCGGGGCCGAACACCTGCCGCAGCGGGGCGGCTCGCTGGACGGCATGCTCACCGAGTTCGTGGTGCTCGGCGAGGACGAGTTCGTTCCGATCCCCGATCACCTGTCCTTCGAGGAGGCGGCGACACTGCCCTGCGTCGCGGTCACCGCATGGAACGCCCTGACCGGCGACGGGATCGGCCTGCGTGCCGGGGAGACCGTGGTCGTGCAGGGATCGGGCGGGGTGTCGCTGTTCGCGCTCCAGTTCGCGAAGGCGCTCGGCGCCAGGGTGATCGCCACCACCAGCAGCCCGGCCAAGGCCGCCCGCCTGGCCGAGTTCGGTGCCGACGCGGTCATCGACTACCGGGCAACGCCCGACTGGGCGAGCGAGGTCAGGGACCTGACCGACGGGCGAGGCGCCGACCGCGTCGTCGACGTGACCGGGTTCCTGGAGCAGTCACTCATGGCGGTGGCGACCGCGGGCCACGTCGCCTGCGTGGGCTTCGTCTCCGACAACGCACCGCCGCCCATCGACGCCAGGGTGTTGTTCGCCTCCGGTGCCACGGTGCGCGCCGTCGCGGTGGGCAGCCGCGCGCAGTTCCTCGCGATGAACCGCGTCATCGAGGCGAACCGGATCCGCCCGGTCATCGACAGCATGTTCGCCTTCGACGACGCCCCCGACGCCTATCGTCACTACGCCTCGGGCACGGCGCTGGGAAAGGTCGTGGTCACTGTGTGACCGCCACGGCGTCGATCCGATCCCATGCTCGCCGCCGGGACCGCGACGGTGCGGTAACGGGAGCCGGTCCCCGGCCGACAAACATACTGTCCATGTTGTTTCACACCTCTGAGAGGCAATCGACAATGAACCGCATGCTCCTTGCCGGGTCCTGCGCCCTGGCCATCGGTCTCGGAACCCTGCTGGCCCCGGCCGCTGCGGCCAGGGGTCAGACTGGGCCGGAGATGCATCCGTGCAGCGATCAATTCGTAGTGCCACTGGACCCGCAGGCCTGGACCACCGACAAGATGGTCGTCATCAGCCCGTACGGCACCGATCGCATCTCCTGCGGCTCGTGGCACGGGTTCTTCAATGTGGAGCAGGCCGATCCGCACGGCAAGGTGCACGCCCTGCAGAACCTGCTCGCCGCCATCGCGTTCATCGGCTCGGGCTCGGGCTCAGGCTCCGGGGCCGAGTACGGGGGCGGGTACGAGGCCGGCAAGGTCTACGTCTGGCAGCCGTAGCTCAATCTGTTGATCACGAACACATGTTCGAGTAAACTTCGAACATGGATCTCGACGAGATGCTCACCGCGCCACAGGATGTGGTCGCGTGGCAGCTCGCCGACACCGAACTCCTGCGGCTGATTCCCGAACTGTCACTGCGGATGCGGCAGCTCGAGGCGCTGCGGGTCCGGCTGATGCACCAGGTCGATCAACGCTGCGTCGCCGAGCAGGTCGGGGCCTCCTCGCCAGGCAACTGGCTCGCCGGGGCGGCCACCATGACGCCCGGCCAGGCGAACAAGATCGTCCGGCTCGGGCGGGAACTGGCAAAGCATCCGGAGGTGGCCGCCGCGTTCGACGCCGGCGACACCGATTACGACCAGATCCGCGTGATCGTCGAACTCCTGAACAAGGTGCCCGACCCCGATGCCCCGGCCCGCAACGACGACAACACCGCGACCGAGACCGAGACTGACAGTGAGAGCGACGGCGACAGTGAGGGTCGGGGCGAGGGCGACGGTGAGAATGTGTTCGACATCGTCGGAACCGACGCCACCCGAACACAAGCCTGCGCCCGCTACCTCCTCTACGCAGCCCGCACCGAAGACTCCACCACCCTCGCCCGCCGCGCCAAAGCACTCGAGCTGATCCTCAACGGCGACAAGAAGAACCCCGACTCCGAAAACCCCGAACTCAACGAATTCCACGCCTCACCCGGACTCGGTGGCCGCGTCCACCTCAAAGGACACCTCGACGCCGCCTCCGGCGAAGCCCTCCTCACCGCCCTCTCCGCCCTGTCCAAGCCCCGCCCCGGGGCCGAAAACCGGGACGGACACCCCGGCAGAGACCAACGCACCCCCGCCCAACGCCGCGCCGACGCCCTCACCCACGTCGTCGGCTCATACCTGGACTCCGGTCAGGCACCCACCGAAGGCGGCGAACGACCCCACATCAACGTCTTCGTCGACGCCGACGACCTCGCCACCGCCGACAACCACCACCAACGGGAACGCAACCAGGGCAGGCGGCGTGGACCGGCTTGGATGCCGTGGCTCGGACCGATAACCCTCGACCTCGCCGCCCAAATCGCGTGCGACGCCGACATCACCCCGATCACCATGGACGCCGACGGCAACCCCCTCGACGTCGGACGCACCACCCGTCTGATCCCCCGCAAACTCCGCCGCGCCCTGAACTCTCGTGACTGCGGCTGCGCCTTCCCCGGCTGCGGACGACCCGGTGCCTGGACCGAAGGCCACCCTCCCCCAAGCACTTCGTGCAGGGTGGTACCCCCATTCAGCATTGGTCCAACGGCGGGCCGACCAACCTGTCAAACCTGGTACTGCTCTGCCGCTTCCACCACACCACCATCCACCGCGGCGACTGGACCGTCCACATCAGCAAAGACGACGGACACCCATGGTTCACCCCACCACCATGGATCGACCCCCACCGAAAACCACTGCCGGCACACAACCGGCGCAACCAACTCCCCTTCGCCGCCTGAAGCGAAACCATCGGGCACCGCACTCGAAGGGTGAGAGCTGGTCAGACAGAACGCGGGGCGCCGAGTGCGGTGATTACGCTGCGTCCTCGGGTTCCCGCGTCCTGGGGCCGACCTCCCGCACGACCGTGTAGGTGGGGATCCCGCTCATGCGGGGCTCAGCCTTGCCCGTGATCGCCTTGAGCGCGGCGCCGATCGCCGACATCCGTCCCTCGGTGTCGGAGGTCTCGACGAAGTTGCGGTAGTCGGCCTCGCTGGCCCAGTGCACGATGTTGTACACCCGGGATCCGTCGGTGCTCACATGGAAGCGTGCCGATCGGTAGCCGGGATAGAAACTGACCCAACGGGTCTGGAGCTCGGCGAAGGCGTCGACGAGCTCGGTCTGGGTCCGTGGCCCATCGACGGTGTAGTCGATGATCGAGTAGAAGCCGGTATCGGTGCTCATGGTGGTCTCCCTTGTCGAGGCGCGGTGGATGCTGCGGGTTCAGGTCGTGGTCGGCGTGGTCTGCGCGGAGGCGATCCGCCAGCGGTCGCCGTCCTCGACCATCACGTAGGTGAGTTGCCCCGAGGTCGCGGGCAGGGCAGTGGCGGCGGAATCCCTTCCGTCGAAGACCCGTTTGACGCAGTCCACGATCGCCACGTCGTCGCGGAGGAATCGGATGTCCTCGATGTCGACCGTGGTGGTCACGTCCGCGAGTGGTGTCGCCAGGGCCTGCCGCATGGCCACGGTCAGCGCGTCCCGGCCCGTGACCCGGCGTCCGCCGAAGTTGACGATGGTCACCTCGGGTGAGTGCAGGGGGATGAATCGGTCCACGTCGTTCTGGAACTCCACGGCGTCGGCGACGACGCGTCGGATGGCGGCTAGTGCGGGTGAATCGGTGCTCATGTCGGTGCTCCCGGTCGAGGTCGAGGTCGAGGTCGAGGTCGTGGTCGAGGTCGTGGTGGTCAGGGCAGGTCCGTGCGGCCGTCCAGGTTGGCGACCATGCGCCGCAGGACGTTGACGGTCGCGACGTAGTCGGCGGTCGGCACACCCTCGCGCATCTGCCGGTGTGCGTTGGCGTTCCGCTCGTGGGCGCGCAGCCTCCCGGCCTCGCCGCGGTCGGTAAGGGTCAACGTGCCGTCGCTGCCGTCGACGCGCAGCCAGTCCCTGTTGGCCAGGTCGTCGAAGACGGCGCCGAAATCGGTTCCCTGGTCGGCGAATTCGTCGAGGCGCTGGGCCAGCGTCGTGCGGGTCCAGGTGCCGGGGGACCCGCTCACGTGGTTGAGGGTCCACCAATGTGGCTGGGTGAGCTGTTCGACCGCGAGCTGTCCGCGCAGGGCCCCGATGATCGCGCGGGCGGCCAGGTCGGTCCAGTAGCCCATCGGTTGGGCGGCGATCACGTCGTCGGGGTAGTCGATCATGGTCATGCCGTGTCCTCTCGGTGGTGGGGGCTAGATCAGTAGGCGGCGGTGAACCGGACCCGGTGATGCCGTGGCCGCTCCGCCTCGTCGAGCAGCGCCACCGCCAGGTCCTCCATGGAGAGCGCGGAGGCGCCGTCGGCATCGACCAGCAGGTCGTCCGTGCCCAGCCGGAACAGTCCGGTCCGCGTTCCCGGCTCGAGCAGTGCAGGCGGGCTGAGATACGACCACTGCGCCGCCGCGTCGGCACGGCACACCTCGAGCTGGTCGGCGCACGCCTGCGCGATGCCCCGCAACTCGGCGGGGAAGTCCGGTTCGTCCATCACGGTCACCCCGGCCGTGCCGGGCACGGTCAGGGTCGCGGCACCGCCGACGACCAGCAGTCGCACCCTGGTCCGGGCCAGCCCCGCGAGCAGTACCTTCGTGGTCGCGACCAGCTCGCTCTCCCGGCCCGGTGTCGGCCGGGTCGCGCTGATCACGAGGTCCTGGCCCACACTCAGGTCGATGACGTCCTCGATGTCGGCCGCGTCGCCGATGCGGACCTCGGCTCCCGCCGGCACCTCGTGTGCCCGAGTGGGGCTCCGGAGCACGGCGGTCACCTCGTGGCCGCGGTCGAGGGCCTCGGCCACCGCCCTGCTGCCCACCTGTCCTGCCGCTCCGAAAACTGTTATGCGCATGGTTGTCTCGTTTCTGTCCGGTTGTCGTCGATTGATGTCGGGCGGTCAGGCCGGGAGCGCGGGGCCACGCCTGGCGGTGCTCACGCGCTCGGCGGCCCAGACCAGGAAGGTGGCGAGGGCGAGCGCACCCCCGAGGGTGCTCACCCCGGCCCATCCGCCGCGCACCCAGGCGACGGCGGTCAGCGCCGAGCCCGCGGCGCCTCCGACGAAGAAGGCCGTCATGAACGCGGAGTTCAGCCGGTTGCGGATCTCGGGGGCAAGGGCATAGATGACGTTCTGGTTGCTGTTGAGCACCGACTGCTGCGCGATGGTCAGGGTGATCGCGCCTGCCAGCAGCCACACCAGCGATGTCGCCCCCGCGGCGATTGCCACCCAGGACACCGCGAGCAGTGCGGTGCCGACGCCGGACACCCACTGCACGTAGCCGCGGTCGGCGAGCCGGCCGGCAACCGGCGTGGCGATCGTCCCCGCGACGCCGACCAGGCCGAAGAGGCCGATCACCGCCTCCGACCACGAGTAGTGGTCCCCGACAAGCAGGAAGGTGACGGAGGTCCAGAACACGTTGAACGAGGCGAGCGAGAGCGCGGCGACAACCGCCCGCCACCGCAGCACTGGTTCGGTTCGGAACAGCACGACGGTCGAGCGCAGCAGCGAGGGGTAGGACATCCCGGCGGGAGTGTGCAGGCGGGGCAGGACGCGCCACAGCAACACCGCGACCACGGTCAGCAGCACCGCGTTGACCCAGTAGACCGTGCGCCAGCCACCGAACTCCGACAACGTTCCCGAGACGGTCCGCGCCAGCAGTCCGCCGAGCAGGAGCCCGCTCATCACGGTGCCCACAACCCGGCCGCGATGTTCCGGAGCGGCGAGCGCCACCGCGAAGGTCACCAGCACCTGCGCCGCCACCGAGGTGATGGCGGCGAATGCGGTGCCCGCCAGCAGGACCGCACCGTTGGGGGCGGCGGCCGACACCAGGAGGAACACCGCGGTGGCCCCGAACAGCACCACCGCGAGGCGGCGCCGCTCCAGGAGATCTCCGAGCGGCAGCAGCAGGATCAGCCCCAGGGCGTAGCCGGCCTGCGCGGCGGTGACGACCATCGCCGCCGTCGAGGTGCTGAGCTGGAGGTCCTGGCGGATCACATCCAGGAGCGGTTGTGCGAAGTAGTTGCCCGCCGCCACGAGTCCGGTCGAGACCGACATGAGAAGCAGCAGCCCTCGGCTCAGGCCGCCGGTGGCCTCGGGAGCGGCGGCACGCGGCGTGGTTCGCGTCATCACGTTTGTCATGACCGAAAGCCTGGCCAAAAAAGATCAATGAGTCCAACACATGTTTGTCACTCAAACGATCGTGATTCAAGATAGATGGATGGAGCTTCAACAGATGCGGTACGTCATCGCCGTCGCGGAGGAGATGAACTTCACGCGAGCGGCCGAACGCTGCCTGGTGGTCCAGTCCGCGCTGAGCCATCAGATCGCCCGACTGGAAAGAGAACTGGGCGCAAAGCTGTTCGACCGGACCAGTCGCCGGGTCGAGCTCACGGCCGCGGGCGAGGCGTTTCTCCCCGAGGCCCGGCAGAGCGTCGAGGCCGCGGAACGGGCCCGAGCGGAGGTCACCGCCGCCGCGGGCGAGGTCCGGGGTCGGCTCGCGATCGGTGCCATCCCGACGGTCGGTGCGGTCGACCTCGCCGCGTCGCTACGGGACTTCACGGCACGCCACCCGCAGGTGCAGATCAGTCTCCGGATGGGGGCGAGCGGCGATCACATCGACCAGATCCGCCAGGGCACACTGGATGTCGCCTTTCTCGGCCTGCCGCCCGGTGTGCAGCCGGCGGGTGTCCGGGGCGTCGAACTGGCGCGCGGAGAACTGGTCGCCTTGATGGCGCCGGGGCATCCCCTCGCCGAGGCGAGGGGTCTCGACCTGGAGGGGCTCGCCGACCAGCTGTTCGTCGATTTCCCGGCGGGCTCCGCCGGTCGAGCGCAATCGGATCAGGCATTCGCGGCGGTCGGTGTCCAGCGCCGCGTCGCCTTCGAGGTGATGGCGGTGGACTTCTTCGCTCGGCTGATCCGGCAGGGCCTGTGTATCGGATTGCTCCCGGCGTCCATCGTGTCGGAGTTCCCGGACCTGTGCGTCGTCGAGCTGGTCGATCCCCCGACCAGGGTCGAGCACCTGGTGTGGAGCCCGCGGCGACCAACGCCCGCGGCCGCGGCCTACCTCTCCGGGCTGGGGGTCGCCGACGAGCAGCGCGTCTCGTCGTCCAGCGGCCGGGCCGGCTAGTCGGCGCGAGCGGGGGTCACCGGGCCCGGGCCGACTCGATCAAGCGGGACCGATTGATGCCCAGAAGTTCCAATGTCCTTGCGGCGGTGCCGTGCTCGAGTTCCGCGACTGCTGCGACCACGTCCGCGCCCGAGATCGGCCTGCGCTCCGACTTGGCCAGCGCGGTCGCGCTCCTGAAGGCGGCCTGCGCGGGTTCGGTCAGTCGCAGCGGCCCGGTCCTCGGTCGCTCGAGTGCCTGCGCGCCCGAGCGACCGGCCTCACTCAAACCCGCTGCGGTGAGGGCTTCTTCGTGCACGCGAGCGATCGCGTCGCGGAGTGCGTCCCTCGATACCCCTTCGTTGTCGAAGAGGCGTTGTGCGGAACCGTCGGGTAGGGACAGGGCCGCGAGGAGCAGGTGCTCGGCTCCAGGGTTCTGATCGCCGAGACGGTCGGCCTCGGCCTCGGTCTCCGCGAAAAGCTGCTTCATGGTGCGCATGTCACGTAGCGCGCGAGCGATCCTCATCGACTACTCCTTGTCTGCGTGGCGGTTGAGTCGCCGAGCGCGTGGGGGGCCCAGTCGCTTGTGCGCGGCCTGGCCGGAAATGCCGAGCGCCAGCCCGATCTGGGCCCAGGTCCAGCCCGCCTCGAGCGCCTGTTCGACGGCTTCGATCTCGAGCTGATCGGCCCGTCGCCGAAGGGCGACCACGGACGCGAACGCCTGATCGGGACTCTGGCTCATGCCCATCAACTTAGGTTGATAGGCATGAGCTGTCAACCTTTGTTGATGGGGTGGGGTTCGCCGTCCGGGTCGTGCCACACGAACAGCAATTGGTCCCGCTCGAGGGTCGCCCAGGCGCGGGTGGGCGTCGGGTGCGGGGACCCGCCCGCGGCTTCGCCGGCGCCGTTCCAGCGCCAGCGGTGGATCGGGCAGTCGATCGTGTCGCCCACGACGGAGCCGTGGCTGAGGTCGCCACCCATGTGCGGGCAGCGGGCGTCCAGGACCCTGATCTCGCCCCGGCGGTCGGCGAAGGCGACGAGCTTGGTGCCGAATGCCTCGATGGCGTGCGGCCTGCCGTCGCGATAGTCCTCGGCCGGTCCGAGGCAGTGCCATCCGGTCTCGACAGCGGTCACGGTGCGTCCCTTCGTTCTTCTCGGACGCGCAACCGTGTCAATCCGAAGACGCGGCGTCAACCGGGTCGATCCGCTGGGCGGGAACGCGCGTGGGCCGGCGTCGAGCCGACGACGGCTCACCAGTCCCAGCGCGGCACCTCCTGGCAGGGGTGCAGTTCGACGTCGTCTGTCGCATGCGAGTTCTGCACGGCCACTTCGGTGCCGAAGCGGAGGTAGTCGAGCAACGCGGTGCGGAATGTCGTGTCGGAGGGCAGCCCCGCGTCGTCGGCGGCGGTGAGGAACAGGTCGACGAATCGTTGTCGTTGTTCCTCACTGATCTGCTTGCCGCGGTGCGCCTCGAGCAGCGCGGGGAATCCGCCCAACTGGTCGGTGTAGGTGGTGGGACCGCCGAACACCTCGGCGAGGAAATCCGTCAGGTGGTCGATGTGGCTGGGGCTGCCCGCGCCGAACAGCGGGTGCAGGAGCGGATCGGCGAGGACCCGCGGGTACCAGGTTGCGACGAGGCGATGCAGTCCTTCCCGGCCGCCGACATGCTCGAATAGGGATTCGGTGGTGTTCCTGTCCGCTGTCATGGCACTCCTCGGTGAGGGACGAGACCGGTGATTACATGATTACAGAATTACCGAGGTTCCGCCGGGGGATGGGGCCTCCGCCCCCTCACCAGCGAAACATGGGCAGCGGACTCCAGGGTCTGGTGAGTGCTCGCCTGCCGCCCAGCTCGAGCAATCGGCGATGGAAGCCGGCATCCGGGAACTCCTGCCGCAGTGCGCGGTAGTGCCCGCGCGGCAGGCCGAAATTGCGCAGGCCCAGCGAGACGTCGATCCAGTCGGCGCGGCGGAAGATCTCCACGGCGTCCCGCGCGGCCCCGGCCGCGGTCACCTTGTGATGCTGCTGAATCAGCGCGGTGACCAGATCCTTCTTGTCGGCGTGGTCGTGTTCGCGCAGCCACCCGACAGCGCGCGTCGTCGAGGGGTCCAGGTAGTCGAAGGTTCCGTCGCTCCAGATGCCGAGGTCGTGATAGACCGCCGCCACCCGGAACGCGACCGGATCGGGCAGCTCGCCGCCCGCGAGCGTCGCGCACAGGCGCAGCACGCGTTCGACGTGATTGCGGTAGGCGGTGCGGTCCTTGCCCAGGGCCTGGTTCCATGGCTCGAAGAGGCTGTCGAGGTCGATCGGGTCCATGACTGGGGCCTCCCGGGCTGGCGGCGGACTATGAGACCGAGCTCCTGTCCAAACGGTAGCGGTCGTGCCATGGCATGGCCGCCTCCAACATCGCCGCTGCGGCCAGCAGGTCCGCGTCGGCGCCCCACTTCGCCGAGATCATCACGCCGAGCGGGACCCCCTCGTCGGTCCAGCCCAGCGGCAGGCTGACGGATGGGAAGCCCGTCGCATTCGCGACGATGGTGTTGCCGGTGAAGGCCACCATGTCCGCGAGCTCGGTGGCCGGGTCGGCGTCGTTGCGCAGCTCGCCGAGGGCGACGGGCGGCCGGGTGACGGTCGGCGTGATCACCAGGTCCACGTCCTCGTGGTCGAGGCTCCAGCGACGCGACCACGCCTGCACCAGCCCCACCGCGGCCGCGAGGTCGCCCGACGACGTCTCCCGCGCCCGAATCCGCAGGTGTCGCACGATGGGCCGCAGCAGGTGCTCGTACTCCTCCGGGATGGGCTTGGTGCCCGCCAGGGACGAGAACATCGTGATGAACGCGTCCGAGAACGCCGTGTCGACGGTCTGCGGACGCTCGATCACGGTGTGCCCCAGCGACTCGAGGTCGGCGCCAACCCGCGCGACGGCGGCCGACACCAGCGGGTCCACGGGGCCTCGCGACACCGACCCCTGGGCCAACGCGACGGTCAGCCTCCGCGACGATCCGTCGGCGCCGCGTACGACGGCGTCCTCGAAGGAGTCCGGCCGCGGAGGGTGCACGGTCCCGGCACCGGGGCGGGTCGCGAGCACGTCGAGCAGCGCGGCGGCATCGCGCACCGTCCTGGCGATCGGGCCCTTGCTGGCGAAGCCGAAACCGTCGTGCCCGGCGTACCCCATGGTGAGCAGTCCCCGGCTCGGCTTCAGTCCGACCACGCCGCACGTACTCGCCGGTGACCGGAGCGAGCCCGCGGTGTCGCTGCCCTGTGCGATCGGGACGAGGCCCGCGCCGACGGCGGCCGCGGCGCCGCCGCTGCTCCCGGCGGCGCTCCGCGCGGGGTCGAACGGGCTGCGTGAGGGCGGGGCCACGTCCGGTTCGGTGTAGCAGGCGGCGCCGAACTCCGGGACGGTGGTCTTGCCGATGTCGACGAGCCCGCCGTCGCGGATCGCCTCGACGATCTCGTCGTCCACCTCGGGGACGAAATCGCGGAAGATGGCCGAGCCGAACGTTGTTCGGATCCCGCGAGTGGTTTCGAGGTCCTTGATCGCGGTGGGGACGCCGAAGAGCCGGGGCAGGCCCTCCTCGCCTGCATCGAGCCGGGCCTGCGCGCGATCGGCGAGCTCGAGTGCGTGTTCGGTCGCCACCGTGGTGAAGGCGCCGACGTCATCCTGCGTGGTCGCCCGGTCGAGGAAGTGGCGCGTCACCTCGGGAACGGAGAGCTGTCGACGGGCGATCGCCTCGGCGAGATCGACGGCGGAGAGCTGGTGCAGATCTGTCACGACGGCCACCCTTTGTCATTTCGTTACGCGTATCGATATGGTGGGATGCATGGTAGCCGAATCCGGGGACACCGCAAGGGCGGGACGCCGAAAAGCAGTGAGCCACAGACAAATTCTCGAGGCCGCGACCCAGATCGCCGATGACGAGGGGCTCGACGCCGTGTCGTTCCGGGTGCTCGCGGACCGGTTGGGGACCTCGCCGATGGCCGTGCATCGCACCACCGGCGGCATCGACGCGCTGCGCCGGGACCTGGTGTCCACCCTGGTGGGCGAGGCCGTCGCGGCCATCGAGTGGCCCGAGCAGTGGCGCGCGGTCGCGCGGACCTTCGCCGACACCCTGCACGACCTGCTCATGCGGCACCCGCTCGTCCTCGAGGCGCACCGGCAGGCCGCGCTGGAGGCGCCGGGCGCCGACGACACCTCGCATCGCGTGGTCCGCGCCTTCCGCGAGGCCGGGTTGGGAGACGAGCGGGCCACGTATGCCTACGCCACGCTGCACGACTTCGTGACCGGGCATGTCGCCATCCGGCTCAGCCGCGGGGACTTCGGCACCGTTCCCGCCGAGCGCCGGGCGGCCTCGGTCTACGCCGATCACCACGATTACGACCGCCGCTTCGCCGCGGGGGTGGGACTGATCCTCGACGGTGTCGCCGTCGCCGCTGGCGCGCAGGCCCGGCACTGACCGCGTGACGGTCAGCACCGGGCCTCGAGCCCGCGACACCGGATACCCGTGCGGCGCCCGGTGTCGTCGGAAGGACTAGCCGACCAGCTTCGCCTTCAACGCGGCGATGGTGTCCTGGCTCAGTCCGAGACCCTGGGTGAGGTAGCTGCTCACGCTGCCGTAGTCGGCGGTGATCTGCGCGAGGCCGGCCTCCAGGAAGCTCTGGTCGACACCGAGGACCGGGGTCAGGTTGGCGGCGGCCTGCGCGCCCATGGCCGCGGTGATCTGCGCCAGGGTCTTCTGGTTGGTCTCCGCGAGGTAGGTGTTGCTCAGCAGGTAGTCGTCCATGACGGTGGCGGCGGGGACCCCGGCGATCGACTGCAGCAGCATGGCGGTCCAGCCGGTGCGGTCCTTGCCCGAGGTGCAGTGGAAGAGCTGTGCGCCGTCACCGGTGGCGATGTCCGTCAGCACCTGTGCGAAGCCGGCCCGGCGCGCGGGGTCGGTGACGAAGCTGCGGTTGGTGTCGACCATGAACTGGCGGCCCTGTTCGGGCGACTGGATGGTCTGGGCGAGCTGGACCAGGTCCGCGAACTCGATCGGGATGCTCTTGTATGCCACGCCGTCGGGGAGCTTGTCCTGGCCGCCGACCAGCGGGTTGGCGATCTCGGCCGCGCCACGCAGGTCGTAGACGTCGGCCAGGCCGAGGGTGGTGAGGGTCGCCTTGTCGGCGTCGCTGGTCTTGGTGAGCGCGTTGGAGCGGTAGATGACGCCACGCTTGAGGTGCTTGCCGTCGGCGGTGGCGTAACCGGCGCCGTCGTTGCCCGCCACGTCGCGGAAGTTGGCCACGGACGCCAGCTTCGGCGTCGGGGCGAGGACCGGGTTGCTCGAGCCCGGGTCGAGCAACCCGCCGAGCGAACCGGTGTCGATCGAGCTCAGATCGAAGGCGCCCGCGGTGGCGGGAGCGGTGAACAGCAGGCCGCCTGCGACCAGTAAGGCGGCGGCCCGCGCGGTTCGGGTGGAGAGCGTTCGGGAGCGTGTGGACATGTGATGGAGCCTCTCTCTATCTGAGTGGAACGGACCGACCGAAGGGATTGACGGACGGCGGACGCACCCGGCGAGGGCCGGGCCGGTCAGGGGGCGACGTCACCGATCCCGGTGAACCCGTAGCGCTGGTGGGGACCGATCACCGCCACCTCGAAGAGGCCGGCCCCGGTGCGGGTCCCGCCGTCCTCTGAGACTGTGAACCGGGCGAGGTTGTCCACCGGGCACAGCATCTTCTTCCAGGGCTCGATCTCCGAGACCTTTTCCCGCAGTCCCTGGACCACCAGCTCGCCCTGCCACATCCCGTGGCGCCAGTCCTGCTCGAGGCCATAGCCGGTGCCGACGCCCAGATAGTGCGGCAGGACCGGTTCGCAGGTGACCGAGAGGATCCGGTCCGGCTCGCCGGGTGCGCCGGGGCGTCGGAAGTGCAGGGTTCCGGTGGCGACCTCCCTGGTGCCGGGAACGAAGGTCAGCTCGTGGTCGGGTCGGCCCAGCCACTCCGGTTCCCTGGTGCGGTCCGACCAGACCCGCGTCGCGTCCTCGACGATGCGGCGACCCTGCTGGTCCTCCTGGATTACCGAGACGATGGAGTAGTCGCCGAACTGCATGATCGCGTAGATCCAGAAGAAGTTCTGGCTCCCGGCGAGCGCCGGATCCGCCTTGCGCCCAGGCGGTTCCGCCTCGCCGACCGGGCGGACGCCCCACGAACGGTCACGGTTGCCGCGCCAGGTGTCCGGGGTGACGGGCATGACCTCGCCGTCGACGGTGAGGGAACCCGACCAGGTGCCGGTCTGCACGAACCGCTGGGTGTCGAACGTGACCCGTTCGAGCTGGCGGTGGAAGTGCCGGGCCTCGAGGTTGGCGGGCCCGTCGGACTCGAAGACGAGATCGAAGCTCAGGTCGGGCGCCTCGGGGCTCGGGTCCAGCACCACGCGCAGGCGGTGCAGGCCCTCGAGGATCTCGATCCGCAACGGACCCACGGACAGGTCCATGCGGTCGTCGCCGAGCGCGCGGGACGCCCGGAAGACGATGTGGTCGTCGCCGCGCCGCAACACCGCAAAGCCATCGCACACACCGAGATTGGGGTACTGGCCGAGTCCGATGATGAGGAACAGCGGCTCGCTGTCGCCGTCGACGCCGGCGTGGCAGTTGAAGTAGTAGCGGTCGTAGAAGTTGCGATCGGAGGTGCCGACGTGCCTGATCGTCTCGGCGATCTGGTGCACCGGGTAGTCGTCGAGCGGGGAGAGCGTCACTCGGTGCCTCCCTGCGCGACCGAGGCCCAGTACGTGCCGTCGAGCATGGCCTCGAGCGTCGCTCGGTGCAGGATCATCTCGTCCGGGTTCGCCGGCAGCTCGGCCTGGCCGAACGCGACGGCGCGGCTCTGCACGCGGAACATGATCACGGCGTGTCGCAGCGCGGCGTAGAGGGTGTAGAAGTCCAGGTCCGCCGCTCGATGTCCGGTCATCTCCATGTAGGTCGCGGCCACGTCCTCGCGGCGCAGGAAGTCGGGCATGCCGGGCAGACCCGCCATGCCTGCGAGGTCCTCGAAGAACCTGTGCAGGAAGATCATCCAGCTGAGGTCGAGTTCGCGCGGCCCGACCGTGGCCATCTCCCAGTCGAGCACCGCCGTCGGCTCGAAGTCCCGGAACATCATGTTGCCGATCCGGGAATCGCCCCAGCACAGCACCGCGGGCCCGGCCTCGGTGGGCAGGTTCGACTCGATCCAGTCGAGTCCCCGTTCGATCAGCGGGGACCGGGGACCGTCGGCGGTGGCCCACTCGTAGTAACGCCGTTGCCCCTCGACGTGCGCGCGCAGTGCGGCCGCACCGGTCTGTTCGGTGCCTGCGGCGACCAGGTTCGGGCAGGTCAGGTGCGGATCGGCCATGGCGTGCAGCTCGGCGAGCACCCGGACCGAGGCCTGCTGGAGCCGGGCCCGCTCCTCGGCGGAGGCCTCGGACAGCCAGGATCCGAACGTGTAGGGCATGACGTCGGGCGGGACCTCCCCGTCGAGCCGCTCCATCACGAAGAACTCGCCACCGAGCGCATCGGGTGCGCTCTCGGACCAGTACACCCTGGGGATCGGCACCGAGGTGTGGGCGGCCACGGCGCGCATGACCTGGAACTGCTTGTCCAGGTCGTAGGACGGGAAGAGGGGTGCCGCGCTTGCGGGCGGGGCGATCCGGGCGACCAGGCGGTGCTCGGACCGACGCCCGTCCTCGGTCCACGTCGCGTCGAACAGCACTGTCTCGTTGGACATGCCGTTCGCGGCCGGGATCTCGACTGCGGTCACTGCGGGTTCCGAGCCGGGCTCGAGCACGGTCGCGAGCCAGCGCTCGAGGCTCGCCCGCATCACAGCCGGGTCGTTGCGGGATTCGCCGGGGCGGGCGAGTTCGGCGTAATCGGGATCTACGCCGACAGTTTCAGAGGTCATCACCACTCCTCGTGGTTCGGGTGGCGCCGATGCGCACGTGGCGATAGTCGATACACTTTGTATCGACTAAAGTCGTGACAGAATGTAACGGCCATCACACGAGGACGCAAGGGGTTTGTAGAAAATGCCGAGGGAACCCGAGGTCAAGCACCGGCTCGGACCACAACGAAATCCGGCGATCGACGCGGCGGTGCTCGAAGCCACCAGGCAGCTGCTGGTGGAGAAGGGGTACGCGGGGACCTCGATCGACGCCATCGCCACCCTCGCGGGTGTCGGGCGACCGGCGATCTACCGGCGTTGGCCGTCGAAGGCACACATCGTCAACGAGGCGATCTATCCGGTGCTGGATGCTGAGGAGGGCGCTGACCTCGGCGCCGAGCTCGGAGCCGAGGTCACGATCGCAGACCAGGTCCGCGCGCTGGTCCAGGGGGCGGTCGCCCTCTTCGCATCCCCTGCCACCCGGGCCGCGGCCCCCGGACTGATGAGCGAGGTGCGGACCAACGGGGAGTTGCGTGAGGTCCTGGTGGTGCGACAGCTTGCCGGGGTCCGGGTGGAGTTGAAGCGACGACTCGAGGCGGCGAGGGAGCGGGGCGAGATCCGCGACGGGGTAGACGCGGACACCCTCCTCGACATCATGGCCGGCGCGGCCATCTTCGCGCTGTCCGTCCGCGATGTCGACGATCCAGGGCCGTTTGCCGACTCGCTGGCCGACATCGTCCTGCGCGGCATCCTTCCCCCGGGGCAGTAGGCGCGGATCCCGCCGGGGTGAGGTGGTCGCGGCTAGGGTCGAGGTATGTCACCCTCCGGCGCGGAACATCATCGGCTGAATTACGTGGAGTTGTCGGTCACGAGCCTCGATGAGGCAGAGGACTTCTACCGCAAGGCATTCGGCTGGGAGTTCAACGCGTACGGCCCGCGGTACGCGGGCATCGTCGGGTCGGACGGCGAGGAGGTCGGGGGACTGCTGCAGGTGTCTGAACGCAGGCCCGCAGGCGGGCCGCTGGTGCTGCTGTTCTCGGTCGACCTCGATGCGTCGGTCGAGGCCGTGCGCGCAGCAGGCGGCACGGTCGTCAACGGCCCCTACGATTTCCCGGGCGGGCGCCGCTTCCACTTCACCGACCCGAGCGGTAACGAGCTCGGGGTCTGGTCCTCGACCTAGGGTCGCGCGCCCCGGCACCGTCGGGTGCACTCCCGCTGACACGGTCGCACCCCTTCTGGCGCTGCGACGCGGGTGCGCTCCTTCAGAAGGCGTGCGCGACAGGGCCAGCATTCGGATCGGCCCGCTGCACGGAAACCCGGATTCACTCGGCGGGATGGTGAAGAATGGATCTGTACCTCGCGGGAAAGTGCGCCCCGGTCGCTGGCTCGGCGGCGTCGACATCCTGAACAGCAACGCCTGCGCGGCCACCGGCCTCACCGTAACGCCGTCGAAAAAGCTCGGCGCCGAGGGAGTTTCGCAACCTCCAACGACGGTGCGACACCACGACTCTCGTGATCTCCCGACTCGTGCGAGCGCAGGAACCTTCGTCGAAGGGGGCACGATGAGATTCACCCGATTCGCCCGGTCCGTTCTGCTGGTGCTGACACTGCTCGTCACCACGTTCGTGGCAGGTGTGGTGCCGGCGTCCGCCGCGCCGCGTCCGACGATCGTGCTGGTGCACGGCGCCTTCGCTGACACCACCAGTTGGGACGGCGTCGCGGCCGACCTGCGTGGGCGCGGCTACACCGTCGTCGTGCCCGACAATCCGCTGCGCGGACCCGGCTACGACTCCGCCGCGATCGAGAAGACACTGGCCGGGATCTCCGGCCCGGTCGTCCTCGTCGGTCATTCGTACGGCGGCGCGGTCATCACCAACGTCCAGAACCCGAACGTGAAGGCCCTGGTCTATACCGCGGCCTTCGCACCGGCGCAGGGCGAGCCGGTGCAGCTGTACCTCGACCCGATCCGGTTCCCCGGCAGCCAACTGCTTCCGCCTGCGCTGCAGGTGAAGCTCGTCGACGACGCCCAGGCGATCGGTGGGAAGAACCTCGACGGCTACATCGCCGACGACGCCTTCCATCGCGTCTTCGCACCCGACGTCAGTGACGCGACGGCCGCGACCATGCTGGCACACCAGCGCTCGATCGCGCTGTGGGCCAACCTCGAACCGTCCGGCCCGACCTCGTGGTCGGCCACACCGAGCTGGTACCTGGTCTCCGCGGGCGACACGGTCATCCCGCCGGCCGCGCAGCGATTCATGGCCAACCGGATCGGCGCACACACCAGCGAGGTCCAGGCCTCGCACGTCGCGCTGGTCTCCCAGCCACGGGTCGTGGCCGACACGATCGTCGCAGCTGCCGACGCAACCTAGACGGCCAGGCAGTCGAACGGGCGCCCGCCACCCGCTCGACTGCCCGTGGTCGCGCCGACTACCGGTTGCGGTAGTGCTCCTTGAGCCAGCGCGACTGCACCTTGACCTGGCGTGTCCGCTCGGCCTGCAGGCGTGCGTCGGTGCGCGCGGCCATCCACTCGTTCTCGCGTTGTAGCTTGCGGTAGCTGTCGAGCCGGCGCTGCGGCAGCTCATCGCGCTCGACCGCCCCGCGTACCGCGCAGCCCGGTTCGGCGGTGTGGTTGCAGTCGCCGAACCTGCACTGCTCGGCGAGGGCGTCGATCTCGCTGAACGCCCGGCCGATTCCGTCGGCCGCGTCCCACAGCCCGACACCGCGCAGCCCGGGTGTGTCGATGAGGGCGCCGCCGCCCGGCAGTGGCACCAGCTCGCGATGCGCGGTCACGTGGCGGCCCTTGTGGTCACCGTGCCGGACCTCACCGGTCGCGAACAGGTCCGCACCGAGCAGCGCGTTTGCCAACGTCGACTTGCCCGCGCCGGACTGCCCCACGAGCGCGACGGTGCCGTCGACAGCCGCGATCAGAACGTCGAGACCGTCGCCGGTCCTGGCGCTGACCGCGAGCACCGTGGCGCCCGGCGCGGTCGCCGCGACATCGGCGATGGTGTGGGAGACATCCAGGGCCGCATCGGATTTCGTCAATGCGACCACGGGAGTCGCCCCGCTCTCCCAGGCGAGGGCGAGAAAGCGCTCGATACGGCCGAGGTCTACGTCGGTGTCGAGCGCGGCCGCGATGACGACGGTGTCCACATTGGCGGCGAGCACCTGACTCTCGGAGCGGATCGACGCCGAGGCGCGCACGATGGCGCTGAGTCTGGGCAGGACGTCCACGACGGCCGAGCCGCCGACGGTGACCCAGTCGCCGGTGCAGACCGACTGGGCGCCGGTGCGCGCACGGACCTGTCCGGATTCGGTGACGACGTCGCATTCGCCGCGGTCGACGCGGACGACGCGACCGGGTTCGCAGAGGTCGAGTTCGAGGGTGCTGAAGGCATGGGAGACCGACTCGTTCCAGCCGAAGCGGACGAGGTGATGGGGAGTGAACATGGGTGTGATCCTTCGACGGGGGGCGCCGACCGGGTCACGTCACGTGAGGCGCCGGTCAGGCGAGAGGGCAGGGGAGCGAGACGGCGCACGCGGCGCCGAACGGCCAGGCGGCCATGCGGTTCCCCTCCCTGGAGTCGACTGTCGGATCGGACCAACCGATGGTGCAGCACGAGGCAGTTCTGCCGCAACCGATTTTCCGGTCCTGCGGTTCGCTCGCCTGTCCGGCGAGGGCGTCGAGCTCGTCAGCGTCGCGGGCCGGGAGCGTAGCGAAGGGCGGACGGGTAGGTCCTCAGCGGTCCTCGTCGTGATGGGCCGCAGGCTCTTTCGGCCGTGCGCGCACGTGGGCCCGCTCGCCCTGCGGGCCGAACAGGTGGAGGATCTCGACCGGCTGATCGCCCAGCGGGCCGAACCAGTGCGGCTCGCCGGTGTCGAACTCGGCCACCTCCCCGGGGCGCAACAGCACCTCGCGCTCGCCGAGGATCAGGCGCAGGTCACCCGCGAGGACGTAAAGCCACTCGTACCCGGCGTGGGTCACCAGCTTGGGCGTGCACGGCCCGATCACCTGCTTGAAGACCTGAACCCGGCCCGGGTAGTCGGTCAGCGATATGACGACGCTGCCGTTGCGGCGTCGCCGCGGTGTGAGGTGGACGCGCGGATCGCCGGTGGCCGGGGCTCCGACGAGCTGGTCGAGCGCCACCCGATGCACCCGACCAAGGGGCACAAGAAGATCCAGGGTCGGGCGTCGCTTGCCCGATTCGAGCCGCGACAGCGCACTGACGGAGATGCCGGTCGCTGCGGAGAGCGACTCGAGGGTCATGCCGCGATCGCGGCGGAGCGAGCGCAGTCGCGGTCCGACGTCGGCG
This sequence comes from Rhodococcus sp. NPDC055112, assembly GCF_053607505.1. Lineage (NCBI taxonomy): Bacteria > Bacillati > Actinomycetota > Actinomycetes > Mycobacteriales > Nocardiaceae > Rhodococcus > Rhodococcus sp. NPDC055112. The sequence goes on along the minus strand of NZ_JBSGTR010000023.1, from coordinate 19,245 downwards.
AGCATCTGCTCGAGCTCGGTGTCCATGCCGCTCATCTTTGCAGTCTTCGCAAATTTTCTACCGGGTACGCGGGATCGACTGCGACGATCCCCCCGACGAATGGGGATCGGCGCAGCGGGGGATCCGCGCGCGGTCCGGACGAACCGACCGGAGGAAATCGATCGTGCGACCTCAGCCAGGAATCAGCACCACGCCGCCGCCGAATCCGCCATCGCAGCCGCGTCAGGGGCTCCCGACGGGGCCGGTCGATCCCGGGGGCAGCAGCGGCAGGAGGGGCTGGGTCGTGCTCGCCATCTGCTGCCTGAGCCTGTTCGTGGTCGGACTGGACACGACCATGGTCAACGTGGCCCTGCCTGCGATCGGGCAGGACCTGAACGTCGGCACTTCCGGCCTCGAGTGGACGGTCAACGCCTACACGCTGGTCCTGGCGAGCCTGCTGATCTCCTCAGGCGCGGTGGCCGATCGGGTCGGGCGGCGACGGGTCTTCCAGCTCGGGCTGATCGTGTTCGGTGTCGCGTCCGCCGCGTGCGCGCTGGCGCCGTCCGTCGGTCTCCTGATCGGCGCCAGAGTGGTGCAGGGCGTCGGCGGGTCGATGCTCAGCCCGGTCGCGTTGGCGATCGTGGTCAACGTGATCACCGATCCCAAGGAGCGGGCCCGGGCAATCGGCGTGTGGGCCGCGGTCTTCGGCGTCAGCATGGCCGCGGGGCCCGTGACCGGTGGCGCGCTCGTCGAGAGCCTCGGCTGGCGATCGGTGTTCTGGATCAACGTGCCGGTGGTCGTTGCCGTCCTGCTGTTGACCGCATTGTTCGTCCCGGAATCGAGAGGCCAACGGCCGAGAAGGCTCGACGTGCCCGGTCAGCTGCTCCTCATCGTCATGGTCGGTGGCGCGGTGGCGATGCTCATCGAGGGCCCGAGAATCGGATGGGTTTCCCCCGTCGCGCTGATCGGATACGCGGTGGTCGCCGCCGCCACGGCCGGTTTCGTGTGGGCCGAGTCCCGGCGACGCGAACCCCTCATGGATCTTCGGCTGTTCCGGCGAAAGTCGTTCACCGGGGCCGTGGTCGGCGCCGTCGTAGTGTTCGTGGCACTGAACGCCACGTTGCTGCTCGGCACGCTTTACCTCCAAGACGGGCGAGGAATGAGCGCCCTCGCCGCCGGCGCCGTCACCCTCCCGATGGCCCTCGGCGCCACGGTCTGCGCGCCGCTCTCCGGGATCCTCGTCGGACGTGTCGGCCCGCGGCGGCCCCTGCTGATCGCGGGGACCTTCACCACCCTCGGCGGCCTGTGCCTGGTGGCACTGGACGACGACACCAGCCTCCTGGTGTTGCTGCTGGCCTACCTGCTGCTCGGGGTCGGCTTCGGCTTCTCGAACGCCCCGATCACCAACACCGCGGTGAACGGCCTGCCAGCCGACCGTTCGGGGGTTGCGGGCGGGCTGACCTCCACCGCGCGTCAACTCGGCGCCGCCGTCGGCGTTGCCCTTGCGGGCGGCGTCATCGCCGCCACCGCCCCCGCCGACCTCGCGCACGCCTCCCGCCCCGGCTGGATGCTCGTCGCCTGCTGCGGACTGCTGGTGCTCCTCGTCGCCCGGGTGTCGCCGACGGCCGGGAAGCCGAGTTGACCGACCCCGCGCCGCCCGAACTTCGGATCGCCCGAAGAAAGTTCGTGACCGTGTCGATCCGCGACCTTTCCCGTTCGACCTATGGATGAGAGGGTCCGAGAGGGACCCGGACCACCGAGGGAGACAACGATGAAGTTCATGCTGATCATGCGCGCGACGGACGAGGCCTACGCGGGGATGGCGAACGCCGACATGACCGAGATGCTCGAGACCGTCGGCCGGTTCAACGACGAGCTGATCCGGGCCGGCGTGCTGGTCGCCGCGGAGGGGCTCGACGACGCCGCCGATGGTGTGGTCGTCGACTACTCCTCCGAGCCGCCGGTGGTCACCGATGGCCCGTATGGCGAGACCAAGGAGCTGTTCGGCGGCTTCTACCTTCTCGACGTGGCATCGAAGGAGGAGGCGATCGAGTGGGCCAAGCGGGTCCCGTCGGCGGGACCGGGCTTCAAGACCGAGATCCGTCGGGTCCCGTCCATCGACGAGTTCCCGCAGGACAACGAGTGGATCCAGAAGGAGCGGGCGTGGCGCGAGGCCACCGGCCAGCTCTGAGCGGCCGACAGGCGATGGCCGATCCCACCGGCCGTGAGGCCGTCGCCGCGGTCTGGCGGATCGAGTCGGCGCGGATCGTCGGCGCGCTCGCGCGGTACACCGGCGACTTCGCGCTGGCCGAGGACCTCGCCCAGGAGGCGCTCGCCGAGGCGCTGGTGAACTGGCCCCGCGATGGCGTGCCGCGCAACCCCGCGGGGTGGCTGCTCACCGTCGGCCGTCGCCGTGCCATCGACGCCTTTCGTCGGCGCTCCGCCCTCGACGAGAGGTACGCCGCCCTCGCCAACGACCTGGTCGAGGGCGGCGTCGTCGCGGGCGGCGCCCCCGCCGAACCGGCCCTGGTCGCCGAGGACGTGCTGTGGGATCCGGACCGGATCGACGACGACGTGCTCGCGTTGATGTTCATCTCCTGCCACCCCGTGCTGTCGCGGGAGGCGAGGGTGGCGCTGACCCTGCGGGTGGTCGGCGGCCTGACCAGTGACGAGATCGCCAGGGCGTTCATCGTGCCGACCGCGACCGTGCAGGCTCGGATCACCAGGGCGAAGAAGACCCTCGGCGCGGCCCGGGTGCCGTTCGAGGTGCCGCCTGCGCCGGAGCGCGCGGAGCGGCTCGGCTCGGTGCTCAGCGTGATCTACCTGATCTTCACCGAGGGCTCCTCGGCCAGCGCCGGTGGCGACCTGATCCGGCTCGATCTCGCGAGCGAGGCCCGGCGCCTCGCGCGGGTGCTGACCCGGCTGGTGCCGAACGAACCGGAGGCGCACGGACTACTGGCGCTGCTCGAGCTGACCGCGGCGCGCTTCCCCGCCCGTACCGGGCCGGACGGCGAGCCGGTGCTGCTCGAACATCAGGATCGCCGCCGCTGGGACCACGCGGCGATCCGCCGGGGGCGCGCCGCCCTTGCCCGTGCCGAGCGGGCCGGCCGGGGCCTCGGTGCCTACGGCCTGCAGGCGGCGATCGCCGAATGTCACGCCGTCGCACCGTCTGTCGACGCGACGGACTGGGAGCGGATCGTCCTCGTCTACGAGGCGCTGGGCAGGCTCGCGCCGTCGCCGGTGGTCGAGCTCAATCGCGCGGTGGCGGTCTCGATGGCCAAGGGTCCCGCCGCGGCGCTGCCGATCGTGAACGAGTTGGCGGCGGCAGGGGTGCTGTCGACCTCGCACCTGCTGCCGACCGTTCGAGGCGAGCTGCTCACCAGACTGGGTCGCACCGAGGAGGCGCGCACCGAGCTGGAACTCGCAGTTCGGTTGTGTGGCAATGAGCGCGAGCGCGCGGTGTTGGCACGCAAGCTCGTCGATCTGAACTAACGGATGAGATGTCCGGGAACCGCAGAACGGTTTCGCAGAACCGGCTAGCGGTCTAGTGTGAGGTGATGGCCGAGGCGGGACTGGCGGCGGGCACGGTGGACGGCGGGGTGCGCAGCATCGCCCGGGCAGTCGACGTGCTCCAGTTGTTCGACGTCGATCATCCGCACCGCACGCTGCGCGAGATCGTGTCGTTGACAGGCCTGCCGAAGACCACCGCTGTGCGGGTACTGGCCACCCTTGACGCTCTCGGACTGATCGTCGATCTACGCGACTCCAGCTACAGCCTGGGTGCGGGTTTCCTGCGCTGGGTCGATCTCGCGGGAACCTTGTGGGAAGTCGGTGCGGACGCGCGGCGCGTCATGACCCGTCTCGTCGACACGTGCGGTGAGACGGTCAACGTGTACATCCGCCTGGACCTCAGCCGGGTCTCGATCGCGCAGGTCGAGGGAACCGCCACCGTGCGGAGCGTGGTGAGGACCGGCGTCCCGTACGCCCTCGAAACCGGGGCTGCCGCGAAGATCCTCCTCGGGGGAGCGCCCGAGTCGGTGCTGCGCCAACTCGCCGCGGGCCGCCCCGATCTCGACCTCGACTCGCTTCGCAGCGAAGTGCTCGGCATCAGTCAGGCCGGATATGCGGTGACCCACGGCGAACGCGAACTCGGCGCATCGGCCGTCGCGGCACCCATCCTCGCTGCAGGCGGACGCGTGCTGGCGGCGCTGTCCATCGGTGGTCCCACCTCCCGATTCACCGCCGATCGGGTGGGGCGCTATGTCGACGCGGTCACCGAGTCCGCGGCAGAGATCAGCAGCATCGGTCTGGGAAGTGTGGAGGCATTCCTGTGAACGGAGAGCACGAACACGACATCGAGGGCAGGGGCTCGGACGCGAACGTCGGGCTGCTCGCAGGCGTCCGCGTCCTGGACATGACGAACGTCCTCGCGGGCCCGTTCGCCGGCTATCAACTCGCGCTCATGGGCGCCGACGTCATCAAGATCGAGACACCCGGGACCGGTGATCTCGCCCGCCAGCTCGGCGACAGCGCCGAGCTGAGCAGTGAGCGTCTGGGGACGTCCTTCCTGGCGCAGAACTCCGGAAAACGTTCTCTCACGGTCAACCTCAAGACGGCGGGCGGCAGGGAAGTGTTCGAGAAGCTGGTGGCGCGCGCCGACGTCCTGCTCGAGAACTTCCGGCCCGGAGTCCTCGAACGACTCGGATTCGGTTGGGACAGACTACGTTCCATCAATCCCCGACTCGTGTACTGCGCCGTCTCCGGATTCGGCGCCGACGGACCCATGCGGACGAGGCCCGCTTACGACCAGGTCGTCCAGGGGTTGTCGGGGATCATGTCGGTCACCGGCACTCGCGATACCGCGCCGCTGCGGGTCGGCTACCCGGTCTGCGACAGTTTCGGTGGGCTCGCCGCGGCCTTCGCCGTGTCCTCGGCCCTGGTGCGCCAACAGCGCACCGGGCAGGGTGCCTATCTGGACACCTCGATGCTCGACGCCGCCCTCACCTCGATGGGATGGGTGGTCTCCGATCACCTCATCGCCGGCCGCGAACCGACACCGATGGCGAACGAGAACATCACCTCGGCGCCGTCCGGCACCTTCCGCACCGCCGACGGAGCCCTCAATATCGCGGCGAACAAGCAGGAACAGTTCGAGATCCTGTGCCGAGTCCTCGACCGCCTCGAGCTTGTCGACGATCCGCGCTTCGCCACCCGGGAGGACCGCAAACTCAACAGGGACGTGCTGCGCGAGGAGCTCGAAACATCACTCAAGGCGAAGTCGGCCGCGGAATGGGACGAGATCTTCCTTGGCGCCGGTGTCCCCGCGGCCCCGGTGGTGTCGGTACCCCAGGCCCTGGGCTCGGAGCAGGTCGTCCGTCGCGGTCTGGTCGCCACCGTCGAGTCGCCTGCTGCCGGTGGCGGCACCCTGCGGGTCCTCGGGCTTCCCACACATGTCGACGGACATGCGGTGTCGCCGTCGTCGCCCGCGCCGAGATTGGGCGAGCACACCGACGAGATCCTCGCCGAGATCGGCTACGGTCGGCCCGAGATCGACCGTCTCCGTGAGGATCACGCGATATGAGCAGCGCGCGCGACGACGCGCTGTCCCGCACAGGAAGCCGGGACGTCGTCGACTGGTGGTCGACCGCGATCAGCGACATCGAGCCGGGCGTCATCCGTCTGCGTGGGTTCCCCGTCGAGCAGCTCATCGACGGGGTCGGATTCGTCGAGATGATCTGGCTCATGGTGCGGGGTGACCTACCGACGCGCGCGCAGGCGTCGCTGCTCGAGAAGGCACTGGTGTCTGCGGTCGACCATGGTCCGCAGGCGCCGTCGATCGCGGCGGCCCGCATGGCCGCGACCTGCGGGGTCGGCCTGCACGGCGCCATCTCCACGGGAGTGGGCCTGCTCGGCGACGACCACGGCGGCGCCGGGCAGCAATGCGTGGAGGTCCTCGACGGCATCCGCCGAGCCACCCTCGCCGGTGCGGACCTCGGGGAGGCCGTGCGGCGTTCCCTCGACGCGCTCGCCTCCGAGCGCCGCTACGTGCCCGGTTTCGGACACCGCTTCCACCCACGCGATCCCCGGCGCGACCCCCTGCTCGACGCGGTGCGGTGTCACGTGGACCTCGGCACGGTCCCCGGGAATCATCTCGTCATCGCCGAGGAGATCGAACGTCAACTCGCGCAACGGCATGCCCGCCCCGTGCCGATGAACATCGACGGCGCCACCGCGGTCATCTACGCGGAGCTCGGATTCGCACAGGAACTCGCCCGCGGCCTGTTCATCCTGTCCCGGTCGGTCGGGATCCTGGCGCACTCCTGGGAAGAGTACGAGGGAGGACGTCGGATCAAGGGGCCGATGCCGCCGCCACTACTCGCCGCCTACACCGGCCCTGCTCAACGAGACGTTGATCGCGGCCCGGATGCCGAACGCTCTGTGCCGGTGGGCGAATGACGACATCGGCCTCACCGTCGGCGCCTGAGCTGGTTAGCCTGGGTGGGTGGCCGAAAACCCAAGCTTTCGAATCACGCGTCTGCGCACGTTGATCGAGCACCCACGCATCGGCGACGGCGAACGGGCCGCCGCGCAGCGGATGCTCGATCGGATCCTGAAGAAGTCCGTCGGGAACGGCCCCGGTGACCGCGCCGACGGTGCGCGGCACGATCGAGTCGGCCGGCATGCGGGTCTCTCGCACATCGCGGACGCGATCCGCGACGACATCGCGTTCGCGAGAGTGGCCTTTGCGACGGCCACCGTGCCGGGGCAGCCGGCCGTGCACGATCCGATCCGCGATGCTCCTCCCGGGATCACCTACCTCGTCGAGACGCCGCACGATGCAGGCGTGGTCATCACGATCGATGACGTCCCCCGGGTTTGGGGGTGGGTGTCCGAGGACGGTATCGAGACCGTCAGCCCGGCGCTGCGGGCGCTCGCCGACGAGCTGGCCGGCATCATGGACGGCTACCACCGCGGCGGTGCGGATGCCGAGCGGCGGTTCTTCGGAAGTGTTCGCGTGAGCGGCGAGACGCTGGTGTGGGGTCACTGACGAGACCCTGCTCGACGGCTCGCCGCGAGCGATCAGCGAGATGCGGCTCGCACCGCCCGGACGAGATCCTCGACCGCTCGAGCGCAGTCGTCGCGTGCGTAGCCGAGCCGGGCAGTGACCTCCGGGGCCACCTCGTATGCCAGCGTGTTGCCGCGACCGCGCCGATGCCGGCGGCACCGCCCGTGACGACGGCGCGCCGTCCGGTCAGCATCGCGCCGGGAGTGAAGGCTGCTCGGGGTGAGATGCGCCCATCTCACACCTAGTGCCTCTCCGTGATCGCGAAAGCTCTCGATGAGTGAGAAGACCCTGGTCCGACCCCGGACGGGTGGTCGGGATGGGCGAGGGCCTCGTTGCCATTCGCCGATCCCCTTCGATTCACCCGGAAGGGGCCCCGGCAAGGTCCCGTCCCGGTGACCGGGAGACCTTTTCGCTTGGCGCGTTCCACTTTTGGGGTGGATGGCCGGTTGTCCGGGCGTTTGACAGAATGGGTGCCGCCACCCGGATTGGAGCCCCATGCAAACCGAAGATCTCGCCGGTATGCGGCCACCTGCTGGGACCAGCAGCGGCGACCCGTCGTACGCCGCGCGTTTGACTTTGATTCTCGGCGCGTTCGAGGGCCCGTCGTCGCACCTGCGTGCAGAGGATGTCGTGGCCAGGACGAGCCTGCCCCGGTCGACCACCCACCGCATCCTGGAGCAGCTGGCCCAGTTGCACTGGCTCACGCGCACGGGTCGGCTCTATCGGCTCGGCTGCCGGGCGCTCGCGTTGGGCGGTACAGGCGGGCGGGACGATCTGCGAGCGGCGGCCGCTCCGCACCTCCACGATCTCAATATGTCGACCAAGCTCATCGCCCATCTCGCCGTGCTGGAGGGAACGGACGTCGTGTATCTGGACAAGGTGGGCGGACGTTGCGCGCCCGCGATCCGCACCCGGGTCGGTGGGCGCGCGCCTGCGCATCAGACTCCGGAGGGCAGGGCGGTGCTCGCGACACTGCCGATCGAGAAGGTCGATGCGCTCTATGGCGGGCGGAGCGACCATGGTGTCGATCTCGGGGCGCTGCACGAGGAGCTCTTCACGATTCGTCGCCGAAACGGCGTGTCGCTGATGTTCGGACACCGCGAGCACCGCGAGTCGGCGGTCAGCGTGGCTGTTCGGGACGGCCATGGTGGCCCGGAGTCAATGGCCTGCGTTTCGCTCCGGGGTCATGTCGACCCGGTGCGGCTGCAGTCGCTCATCCCCGCCCTCGCGGTGGCAGTGCGGCGGATCAGGGATGCCCTCGGCTAGCAGGCCGGTCGACCGGCGGCCGGAGGTGATCAGCGGCCGCTGGAGTTCCAGCCCTTTCGGTGCAGCCGCTCGACACCGTCGAGCAGGAGGTCCAGGGTGAACTCGAACTCGAACTGGTCGTCGCAGCCCGTGCCTACCACCGAGGCCTCGTCGTGCGGGCGGCTGGCGGCGACGGCTGCGATGTGTGGGTAGGTCCCGGCCAGCTGCGCGGCCGCGGCCGACGGGATCTCCTGATCGGTGCTCGTTGGGTCGTCGTAGAGCTCTTGAGTGAACCCGAAGATGCGGCTCCCCAATGCGTGCATCACGTGATGGGTGAGATCGATGGAAAGGCCGCCTGCGCTGAACGTCGCGATGGTGGAATCCATGTAGGCCAGCACCGCCGGCGTCGGGGCGGTCCTCGATTCCATCACGCGTCGCGCCCACGGGTGCCGATGCAGCATCGCGCGGGCGGACAGGATGCGGGACCGGATCGCGTTTCGCCACGGGAGGTTTGGGTCCGGGGCGTCGATCTCGGCCACAACGGTGTCCACCATGGCGTCGAGGAGCTCGTCCTTGTTGGCCACGTGCTTGTAGAGCGCCATCGGGACCACACCCAGCTCCTGCGACAGCCGGCGCATGTTCACCGCCTCGATCCCGTCCGCGTCGGCCAGGGCGATGGCGGTGGCCAGCACGCGATCTCGGTTCAGGGGCGTGCGGCGGGTCTCGGCCTTGCTGCGCGCCATCGGCTCCGTCCTCTCACCTCAGTCACCCGCCAACGGTTGACAGGTGTACTTCGTACACCTTAGCGTTCCGTCCAATGGTGTACGTAGTACACCTCTGGATGTCTAGGGAGTGGCGCAATGACCTCAACAAGAAGGACCGCAGTGGCCGCCGGGGTGTTGTTCCTGATCACCGAGGTCTCGGCGATCGCCGGGCTGGCCCTCTATCAGCCCGCGCTCTCGGATCCCGGCTATGTCGGCGGCGCCGGTGCCGACGGCCGGGTGCTGCTCGGCGCATTCTGTGAGCTCATACTGATCGTGGCCATCATCGGCACCGCCGTCGCGCTGTACCCGGTGATCCGCAGGCAGGGCGAGGGTCTCGCCCTCGGTCACGTCGCCGGTCGCTTCCTCGAGGCCGCCATCATCGCCGTCGGCATCGTCAGCGTGCTGGCGCTGGTGACGCTGCGGCAGGACGGCGCGGCCTCGGGCGCGGATGAGGGTGCGCTCGTCGCGGTGGGGCAGTCACTGGTCGCCATTCACGACTGGACGTTTCTGCTCGGTCCCAGCGTGGCGCTGGGGGTGAACAGCCTGCTGCTGGCCTACCTGGTGTACCGGTCCGACCTGGCGCCCCGGCCCATCGCGTTGCTCGGACTCGTCGGTGGACCGCTCGTCACCGCCTCCGCGATTGCCGTGCTGTTCGGGCTCTACGGCCCTGCCGCCCACGCGATCTCCGCACTGCCGGTGTTCGCGTGGGAGGTCAGCTTCGCCGTCTACCTGATTGCGAAGGGCTTCAAGTCGATTCCCGTCGGCGACGGCGTTGTTGCCTCGGGCGACCTGCGTCCCGAGTCGTCCATGGCGTGAGTCCCGCGCCCGATCTGACTACGGGTTGCCCCCGGTCCGATTCGATCGCGTGCGCGAGGGGCTAGTTTATGGTTCAGTTGAGTGAATCATTTACGATGGTGATCGGAGTTGCTATGGACCTGTTGATGGCCGGGGTGACCGGCGGCACGGGGCAGTTGGCGTTGGAGCGGGCACTCGAAGCCGGGCATCGGGTGGTGGCGGTCGCCCGCCGGCCGGAGGCGGTGGCCGCCCGGCCGGGACTGCGGGTGATCGGGGGCGACGTGCTGCAGGGCGGGCAGTGGCGCTCGGAGGTCGGCGACTGTCGGGCAGTCCTGTCCTGCCTGGGCAGCACGGATCGCAAGCATCCGACCACCGTCTACTCGCAGGGGACCGCGAACCTGTTGGCGGCGCTCGCCGGCGGGCCGGAGCGGCGGCTCGTCTGCCTGTCCTCGGCGGGCCTGGGGATCGCGCCAGGCACCCCGTGGGCCCAGCGCATGGTGACCCGGCTGGTGATCCAGCCTCGGTTCCGGCACGGATACGCGGACATGGCCCGGATGGAGGAGTTCGTCGCGGCGCAGGACGTGCGGTGGACGATCATTCGGCCGCCGATGCTGACCGATGCCGCCGCGACGGGCGAGGCCAGGGCGGCCGTGAACCGGCACCTGGACGAGCCGCGGTCGATCAGCCGCGCCGCCCTGGCCGACTACGCGGTGCGGATCCTGGACGACCCCGCGACCTGGCGGGGGACGGTCGAGGTCTCGGCCTGACCGAATCGTCGACCCTGCGCCGCGCGACGCCTACCGTCGCGCGGCGCGAGCTCGTGAAGTCGATGTCGGCCCGTCAGGGCTGGCTGCGGTAGCCGGGGTGCACGTCCGGCTCGATGCCGTGGCTGCCCGCCACCTTCGCCAGCAACTCGCCGAGGGTGTGTCGCTCCTCGGCCGACAGCGCCTCGACCAGGTCGGCCTCGTGTGCCTCGCCGATCTCGCGCATCTGTGCCATCACCGCGCGGCCGCCCACCGACAGATGCAGTTCGTAGTTGCGACGATCCCGGGCGCTGCGTTGACGCTCCACCAGCCCCTTGGCCTGCAGTCCGTCGACCAGCGCCACCACCCGACTCGGCACCACGCCGAGCTTGGACGCCAGTGCCTGTTGGCTCATTCCGGGATCGGTCGCGATCAGTCGCAGCAGGCCGACGTCGCTGGGCTGCAGCTCCAGTGCGGACAGTCGCTCCGCGAATCGGGCGGTGGCGTACATGCCGAGCTGGGACAACAGGAAGCTCACCCGCTGCGCGGGCGGTCGGAACGGCTGCGCCGCGGGGTCGGTGGCCATGGCCGAACCATACCATTGACTCGGAATGATTCTGTGCTATGAATGATTGCATGACTGGAATCAATAAGTTCGACGGAGCCGACCTCACCGGTCGGGTGGCGTTGGTGACCGGCGCGTCCGGTTCGATCGGGGCGGCGGTCGGTCGCGCCCTCGCCGACCGCGGCGCGGCGGTGGCAGTGCACGGTCGAACCGAGAATCGGCTGACCGCACTGGTCCAGCAGATCCGCGAGTCCGGCGGCAGGGCCACCGCTCACCTCGGCGACGTGCGCGACCCCGAGCACCTGGCGGAGCTGACCAAACGGGTGTCCGCGGACCTCGGACCGATCGACATCGCGGTCCCGCTGGCGGGCGGCGCGGGCGCGCCGGAACCGTCGGCCGCGATGAGCGTGCAGCGCTGGCGGGAGGTCGTCGACCTCGACCTGACCTCGACGTTCCTCACCCTGCGGGCCGTCCTGCCGGGAATGGTCGAGCGCGGCGACGGGCGGATCGTCACCGTCGCCTCGAGCGCCGGACGCAGGGCGTCGCAGGCCAACGCTGCCTACGCCGCAGCCAAGGCTGGTGTGGTCATGCTGACCGAGCACCTGGCAAAGGAATACGCAGGCAACGGTATTCGGGTCAACTGTGTGGCGCCGTCCATCGTGGAGACCGACACACTGCGGCATCGAATGCCCGCCGCGCAGCTGGCTGCCATCGCCGGGTACGTGCCGCTGCGCCGCATCGGTCAACCCGCCGACATCGCCGAGACCGTCGCGTTTCTCGTCTCGGACGCGGCGGGATGGATCACCGGGAACACCATCGACATCACCGGAGGGATGACGCTGTGAACGAGAACGCGAGTGACACGAGGAGTGCCGTCGGCCCGCGACCGAGCGGATCGTCGGGCGGAATACAGACGCTCGACCGGGCGCCGGGCCCGGCGCCCGGGAGGCGGCGGCAGGACGGGCCGCCGTTGCCGCCGGTGGCGATCGCCGCCGTCGCCCTGTTCATGGCCTCGCTGGTGCTACCGATCGTGCTGGGCGGAGGGGCCGTCTACCCCTCACCGTTCGCGCAGGGGGAGGAGATCGTCGGCTACTTCCGGGACCACTCGAACCAGGTGCTGGTGGCGAGCCTGCTGCAGTTCGCCGCCTCGCTGCCGCTGGCCGTTTTCGCCGCGGTCGTATCGGTTCGGCTGGGCCGGCTCGGCGTACAGGCGCCCGGGCCGCGGATCGGTTTCGCGGGCGGCGTCCTGGCCGCGGTGTCGCTGGCGATGTCGGCAGGCTTCAGCTGGGCGATGACCCGGCCGGAGATCCTGGCGCACGACGAACTGATCCGGCTGCTGCACGACCTGGCCTTCATCACCGGCGGGGCCGGGTTCGTCGTGCCGCTGGGCCTGCTCGTGGCGGGCATCGCCGTGCCCGGGCTGCTGGCCCGGTTGCTGCCCGGCTGGCACGCCTGGGCGGGCCTGGTGATTGCGGCGGTGGCGATGGTCGCGACGCTGTCCGTCGCGTTGCCCGGCCTGTCGGTCCTGCTGCCGATCGCCCGGTTCCCGGCCTTCGCCTGGATCGTGTCGGCCGCCTTCTTGCTGCCGCGTCGGCGGGCCCGGCGTGGCGAAACCACTGCAAATCAAGGGAGTTCACGATGAGCAATCCGATGTTGGCCAAGCTGGTGCGGTTTCAGCGGCCGGACAGGGCGCTGCCATGGGCGCGGCCGGACCGGGCCACCGAGGCGGCGGTGTTCGGCACCGACCTGGGTGGATACGAGGCCGCGCTGGCCGATCTCGACCGCCGGCGGGACGAGGCCGTGGACCGGCTTGCCGCTGACGCGGGGGTGGCGGATCGGTTGCGTCGCCTGCCGTTCGCCGCGGGCGAGCGCATCGTGGCGATCGGCGAGAGCACCACCGCCGACCGGCTGTCCTGGTTCGAGGTGCTGCGCACGCTGATCGATCGGCACCGGCCCGACCTGGGGTTGGAGCTGACCAACCTCGCGGTGTCGGGGGCAACCACCACGGGGACGCTGGCCGGACTGGCCGGGATCCGCCGGTGGCCGGCCGATCGGGTGTTCGTCCTGTTGGGCGGCAACGATATCCAGCGGTGCGGTGTCGACGGTCCGCGGATCGTCAGCGAGGCCGAGACCGAGCGGAACCTGAGGCTGCTTCGCGAGCGAGCGTCCGGCGATGCGGCGCAGTGGATCTGGCTGACCCCGCCGCCGGTCGACGAGGCGGCAGTCGTCGCGTTCCCGTTCTTCGGTGGCGCCGGGCTGCACTGGTCCAACGACGACGTTCGACACACCGCCGGTGCGGTCCGCCGGATCGCGGGGGACAGGGACCTGGTGATCGATACGAGCCCGGCCGTCACGGGACCCGAATCGTTGCTCGAGGACGGGGTCCATCCCCAGGCCGCGACCCAGGCGGCGGTCGCGGGCCTGGTCTTGGAGGCATTGACCCGGTGACGGGGTAGTGGATGGGTCAGGATGGTCCGCATGCGTGAGATCACCCTCGACCTCGATGAGGTCCGGTTGCGGGCCCTGACCTGGGGGCCCGCAACCGGTCGGTTGGCGATACTGCTGCACGGCTTCCCGGACACCGCGCACACCTGGCGGCATCTGGGACCGGCACTGGCCGACGAGGGTTGGCGGGTGGTCGCACCGTTCACCCGCGGCTACGCCCCCTCGGGGGTGCCGCGGGACGGCAGCGGCCACATCGCGGCCCTGATGGACGACGCCGTCGCCATCCACGCCCGGCTCGGCGGCGGGTCCGACGCCGTGCTGGTCGGACACGACTGGGGAGCAGTCACCGCGAATGCACTGGCCGCCCATGCCGACAACCCCTTCGTCGCCGTGGCTGCGCTGTCGGTCCCCCCGTTCGCGGCCCTGCGGACGCCTGCCGTGCTCCGCGTGCTCCCGCGGCAGCTGCGCAACAGTTGGTACCTCCTGTTCAACCAGCTCCCGGTCCTGCCGGAACGCGTCGCGGAACCGCTCGTCCGTCGGTTGTGGGCCGACTGGTCGCCCGGGTACGACGCGAGCGAGGACCTGCCTGCCGTGCTGGACGCGATCCCCGATGGAACGCACCGCCGGGCCGTGTTCGGCTACTACCGGAATGTGGTCCGGCCATATCCTCGTCTGCCCGCGCGCTACCGGCACTGGGCCGGAGCCGAGATGCGGTCGCCGCGGATCCCGATGCTGTACCTCCACGGCGAAGACGACGGCTGTCTCGATCCGCGGCTCGCCGCACTGACGGGGCCGAGCCTCCCGGCGGGCAGCGAGGTCCACCTGATCGCGGGCGCGGGACACTTCCTCCAGCTCGAGCAGCCGGCGGTGGTCAACGCCCGCATCCTGGAGTTCCTCGCCCGGCGGTGAGGCCGGTCAACTCGCGACCGCGCGGCCTCACCGCCGCACGTGACGCGGTCCCGGCCACCGCGTGATCTACCGGGCGAAGTCGATCTGCCTGCGGCCGTTGTTGAGGACCGGCCTGAACAGGTCCACGGTCATCCGGGCCGGGACGAACCCTGCGGGACAGTGCGTTTCGAGACTCCGGGCGAGCAGGCCGCACACGGCGTGACCGCCCACCTGGGTCGGCGTCCAGTGACTCACCGCAAACTTTTCCGCCACGAACAGATCTTCATGTCTGGTGAAGAAACTGACCATCGCCGCCAAACCCCCCCTGTCGGATACACCTTGCGTATGTTGCCTAACTGCCTGCGGGCGAACGTGTCTGGGCGCTGATGGCCGTTCCCATCCAGCGCCGCAGGTAGCCCCGCAGCTCCTCCTCGCCGCGGGGCGGATTGCTGGGCGAGATGAAGAACGACTGCATCGTCCGCAGGGCGTACTCGACGAGTTCACGGAGCGATTCCTCGTCGTATCCGTATCCCTCCCAGTCGACGTCGAAGCGTCGGATCATCGTCATGCCGAAGGCGCGCGCCTCGTCCGATGTGAGCCCGTAGGCGCCGACATTCGTATGCGAGCCCGAGAGCATGATGCCCAGATGAGGAATGCGGTGTACCTCGTCCAGCGTGTAGATCACGCCCTCGGTCATCGCCTCGGCGGGATCCTTCAGACCGTGCACATGCTGTGTCAACCGGTCGAGGAAACCGTCGACGGAGGCGATGGCTGCGGCCCGCATGAGGGCCTCGGCGCTGGGGAAGTAGCGGTACACGGTTTGGCGGATCACGCCGAGCGACTCCGCGACATCGGCGATGCTGATCGCCGACCCGGTGCGCGAGATCACCTCGACCGCTGCCTCGACGATGCGGCGCGCGGCCTCCTCGTCGTCGACCGGCGGCCGGCCACCCCATCCACGTCTGCGTGCCACCGAGCGGACGGTACCAGCACCGCATCCGGCCGCGGCACGAACAGCGGTGGATTCGACCAAAGCGATCATACACAACTTCGATTATTTGTATGATCGCTGCGAATGCGACCCCACCTGCCCTGACGGGGGATCGCCGGCGGCTAACGGAAACGAGGAATCGCGCATGACAGATCTGAAACCCAGGAAGATGGACTTCGGGTTCGAGGACGAGGACGTCCCCTTCCTGTGGAACCCGGACAACCCGGCGTGGTCGAGCATGTCCAACGCGGTCTCGTTCCTGGCGATCGGCTTCGAGAAGATGATCGTCAAGCTGATCCTGCAGGCGAAGCCGCTGATCACCGATCCGGAGGTCGCGGCGGAGGCAGTCGCGTTCATGCGCCAGGAGGGCCACCACTCCACCGCCCACCGCCAGCACGTGAACGCGCTGATCCGGCGGTACCCCGGCCTGCAGAACACCCTCGACGCCGTGACCGGCGAGTTCGACCTCCTCACCGAGCGGACCTCGATCAACTACAGGCTGGCGTACACCGCCGACCTGGAGGCCACGTTCACTCCGGTGTTCAAGCTGATGCTCGACAACGAGGCCACCCTGTTCCGGCCCGGCGACGACCGGGTCGCGTCCCTGTTCCTCTGGCACTTCGTCGAGGAGGTCGAGCACCGGAGTTCGGCGTTGATCATCTACAACTCCGTCGTCGGCAACGAGCTCTACCGGATGCGGATGGCCGCGTCGATTTTCGCGCACGTGATGAAGTCGATCCGGATTGCGTGTGCCGGCTTCAACCAGCACGTTCCGCTGTCCGAGCGGAAGGTCGACTCGATGTCGATGTTCGCCCGGCACCGGGCCAAGCAGAAGGTGCTCACCGCCTTCGCGCCGTACCTGACCAAGGGGCCGATGCCGCGTGCGTTCGACGGCCTGCCGATCGGTGAGCAGCTCGCCGCCCTGTCCGGCGCCGTCCGCAGCCAGATGCCAGGGCACAAGCCCGAACACGAGAAACTGCCCGTCCTCGCCGACGAGTGGTTCACCCGTTACGACGCCGGCTACGACTGCACCCGCTGGTACACCGCGGGCTCGCAGAAGCCCGAGGCCGAGCCGGTCTCCGCGGGGGCGAACTGATGTCGGACCACTGTTCGCCCACCTTCTCGGATCTCGCGACCCGCCTTGGCTTCTCGTGCGAGGAGGCCGGTGGGCTGGTCGAGGTCCGCAACCCGTTCGCACTCGAGAACTGGACCCTGCCGGTTCTCGAGTTCACCATCGTCCTCGGGGCGGTGCTCGCGCTCGTCTACGCGATTCTGCGGCTGCGTCGGCACGGTGATCCCACCAACCTGGTGCTGTGGTTCGGAGCCACCGCGTTCCTGTTCGTGATCGAGCCGCCGATCTACTTCCCGGCCACGTTCGGCACCGAGGACTACCTGGGAACGATGTTCGCGCACAACGTGTTCACCGTGGACTTCCTGTGGGGTCGCCTGCCTCTGTACATCGTCGCGATCTACCCGTTGATGGCCACCATCGCGTTCGAGATCGTCCGGATGCTCGGCGTGTTCCGAAAGTACGGCGTGCTTCTCGGCGCGGTGTGCGTGGGCTTCGTGCACCACGCGTTCTACGAGATCTTCGACCAGCTCGGACCGCAGCTGCGCTGGTGGGAGTGGACGCTCGACAACAAGGTCAACCTGCCCTTCTTCGATTCGGTTCCGCTGCCGAGCGTCGTGGTGTTCGCGGCGCTGTGGCCGATGTCGTTGGCGCTGTGCGTCCAGTTCTTCGTCGGCAGGCACGTCGATGCGGGCAGGCACTTCTCCGGCCTTCAGTTGGTTTGGCGCACCGTCGTCATCGGTCTCACCGCCTCGGTCGGGGTGTTCGTGCTCCCGCTCCCGGCGACGGTCTTCGGCATGGGGAGCGACACGGTCCGCGGGGTCCTCTACGCCGCGGAGTTGGCCGTGCTCTCGGTCGTCGCGGTCGTGGTCCTGGTGCGGCAGTGGTCGCACCTGCGGCAGGAGCCGTCGGATGCGCCCGGGTACCGGGACGGCTTCGCTCAGTGGTACGCCATCGTGTATCTGGCCGTGATGGCGGTGTTGTGGATCTCCGCGCTACCCGCCTTCTTCGGCGCCGTCGACGGGTTCACCACGAACGGCGATCCGGTCGGGAACCTCTGGTACACCATCGCGTGCTTTGTCGTCGCGATCGCGTGCGTGGCCGCCACCTTCACCGTGCCGCGGGGCCGGTCGGCGGACGGAGGAGATCCGGTGTCCGGCGAGAGCGCGGTGACGCAGCCGGCCTAGGACCGTGTGATGCGCAGACACGACTCGAGGCCCGTCGCGTGTGACGGGCCTCGAGCCGTTTCCCTGGCCGTTCTCGGTCAGGCCGCGCACATCGCGGCGTCGACGACCTGCTGCGCCGCGTCGACCGAGTTCTCGCTCATCGGGATGTGATTGAGGGTGAGAGTGACCGCGCGGCCGTCGGTGTCCACGCCGCCGGAGGTGGCGAACCCGGGGATGCCCCCGCCGTGGCCCCAGATCTCCTTCCCGCAGGAGCTGTTCACGCGGACGAGCCCGAGGCCGTACTGGTCCTTCGGGCCACGGTCGAACGACACGGTGTGCTTCATCTCGGCGAGCCCGTCCTGCGAGACGAGGTCGCCACGAAGCAGTGCCGCGAAGAACGTGTTGAGATCGGCGCCGGTCGCGACCATGGCGCCTGCGGTATCCGCCCACGACACGTCGCCCTCGGTGACGTCCACCTGCTGCTCGCCGATCCGGTGATATCCACGCGCGTGCGGTCCGCGGATCTGTGTCTCTCCTGAACCCGGGAAGTAGGTGTCTTTCAGCTCGAGCGGATCGATGATGCGCGTAGTGATCTCCTCCGCGGCGGGGTGGCCCGTCACCTTCTCGATGAGCATCCCGAGCAAGACGTAGTTGGTGTTCGAGTAGACGGCCTCGTCCTTGGCGGCCGGGCCTGGCGGCAGGGACATCGCGATCGTCACGAGCTCGGCGGGCGTGTAGTGCCCCACGGGTTCCGCGCTCGTCGCGATCTGCAGCTGTCCGGGCTTGACGTCCTCCGGCTTCGCGCCGCCGGGTGCGAGGTAGTCCGTCAGTCCGCTGGTGTGCTGCAGGAGATCGCGGATGGTGACCCGGCTGCCGTCGTTCCCGTTGTCCGTCACGATCCCGGGTAGGTAGTGCTCGACGCTTGCGTCCGGGTCGACCCGTCCCTCGTCGACGAGCTGCATGACCGTGGTCGCCACGAACGCCTTTGTGTTGCTGCCGATCCGGGCCCGCGCATCGTCGGGGATGGGCTCGCCGGTGGCGGTGTTCCCCGTCCCCGCGCGCAGGACGCGTGTGTCGCGGCCGGGTTCGGTGATCACCAGCTGCGCGCCGGGTATCCCGCGTGCGGTGACGGCGTCGAGCTTCTGCTGGAGCGCGGCGTCGGGCGACGGGTCGGACTGTGCGGTGTCCCCGCAGGCAATGGCCCCCAACGCGAGGGCGGCGGCGGTGGTCACGGCGAGCACGGCGCGAAGTCGAGGGGCGGTCATCGGCACTTGGCCTCCTGGTCGATCGGATCTCGCGATGAGATCCGTACGACGAGAAGAGTATTGACGTAGGAGTGCGCTTCCCATGGTGCTGACCACCGTCTTTCTGGTGGACCGGTCTGGAGCCTCCGGGGGTATAGCGGGCTGTACCCCCTGGCGTTCCGGGGCCGGCCGGTCAGCGCGCGAGGAACCACAGGAATCTGCTCAGCGGCACCTGCACGGATGCCCCGCCACCGAGCCCGCGCCGTTTCGGGTAGCGGGCTCGGT